>CAZHOC010000173.1:0-2457 GCA_964534295.1 uncultured Bacteroidia bacterium
ATTGTTGAGCATGACTTTCCAGCTTTCCATTTATATCCAAATCCAACCCAAAGTTTCGTACAGATTGGATTGGAAGAATCGAAGCAGGAAGCTGTTGAGCTTTGTCTTTTTGATACCCAAGGTCGCTTACTTATTGCAGAATCCTTTAGGTTTCAAACGACTCTTGATCTGTCCGAGCTAAGCAGCGGTATCTACGTTTTGAAACTGCAACAAGGAGATCGATATACAATGAAAAAAGTCCGAAAAGAGTAGACTCAACTCTTAATTCGTTCTCATGTTTACTATAAATGACTGCCTCAATAATCAATATTGGGGGCAGTCATTTTGCTTTAAAAAGCTCTAAAAACACTCTAAAATCCCTATTTAGTGTCCTAAAACGACTCAAATCACGATTTGAGTCGTCGCAGATCATGATTTGCAGCGGTAAGGCTTGTGTCTAGCTCCATCTTGCGGAGGTATCACAAAAAACTTATCGTTATGTATTTATTCCGCATCTTTTTTATCAGTCTAATTATTCAAGTCGGGTACTCCTTTCCACAAGTACTCAAAGCTCAATCTCCCTTTTTTAGTCTACAAGGCGAGGGCGTAACTGTCCCGCTCTCTACTAAAATGGAAGAAGCCAAAGTGCATGGTATCTCTTATTATATCATGCAGGAGAATAGCCAGGACACTAGTTTCCAGATTGGTTATCGCGACTTGGAAAACAAATTATCTGTAGAGGCACAAACGCAGTTTCAGGTTGGGAGCATGACCGCCCCACTGGTTCACTTTGCTGTCTTACGCGCTGTTGATGAAGGCTTGGTTGATCTTGACGCTCGGGCGAACGATTATCTCAAACGCTGGCAAATCTCTTGGAACCCTTTGGCGGCTTTTCGTCCCGTTAGTGTGAGAGATTTATTACAGCAAAACTGCAAGTTTAATTTAGGCAGTAAGCCTAGAGGATATGTCCCAGGGAGTGAGATCCCAGATTTGGTACAAATCCTTAATGGAGAAGCTCCTTCTCAAGAGAAAGCTGTCAAACTGATTAGTCCCTACAATCTTCGTGGTTACAGTTCCTTTGCCAATGTGATGATCTTACAGCTCCTATTGGAGGATGTATATCAGGAAGACTTAGCTAGTATCATCCAACGCCAGGTTTTGGAGCCTCTAGAGATGGAGCATTCCACCTTTACCGCTGAATTGAGCCCCCGCTATCAAAAGACCGCTGCAGTTGGATATGATAAGCAAGGAGCCCGCATCGAAGGTGATCGCTGGATTCACCCAGAATTAGGCGCGGTAGGTCTGTGGTCTACGCCAGAGGATTACAGCAAATTTGTTTGGTATATCATTCAAGCTTCTCAAGGTAAAGATAACCGCTTTTTGAGTCAGGAGATGGCATTGGCGGGCGTTACGCCCAATAAGCAAAACCGCGGCTTGATCTTCTACAATAGCTATGGTCTTTATTGGGGAGGGGCGAGCATGGGTTTCCGGACTCAGTTTCGCGCCAACATTGAGGAAGGTTGGGTTGCCGTCTGCATGATGAACTCTCACGAAAACTGGCGCTTTATGGCTCAGGCACTCGGCGCTGCCGAACGCTATGCTCGTGCTAAAGCTAATTCCTCTTCATCTGCAAAATAGTCTGAGCATGTACAAAATTATCATCCTCATACTCAGCCTGGTCTGGGCAGGCCAAGAGCCATCTGCCACTCTTGAATCGGGAAAGTCAGAAAAGCTCATCGTATTTCTGCAAGCAGAAAAAGATCAGGCTTTTAAGCAAAAGAATCTGCCTCAGTTAAAGCGTTACTGCCAAAGCAATCAAATTGAGCTAGTAGTCAAACAAGCCGCAAATGGTTTACCAACTGAAATCAGCTCTACGCCAGCAATTGTATTTCAGACAAATAATAAACGTCTAATCTATGCCGGCCGCTATCAAGAATTTAGCAGCGTAGAGAACTTCATTCGTACGGGACGCTTTCGCCAAGCCACTCAGACTGATTTTTGTAAGCAAGCAGTTTGGCTAAAAAAGGAAGGTCGCACTCAAGTAATGGCAGTAGCTAAGATTACGCCTCTAAGGGGGAGTCTGCCAATGGGCTATAATGAAGAGCGTTTTGCGAAGCAAGCCTCAAAAAGCATCTCCCAAGGCCTTTCTCAATATCAACGCAATGCAGAAGCTTGTATTAAGCAAACGGATCGGGTTTTCTATTTAGACTTTCATCCCTATCAGGCGGAGAACGGCCAATTGTTCCTGAGCCTAGAATTGTATAGCCAGTTTAGTTGTATCGACCCAGTTTATGTGGCTAATGGATTAAATGCTAATGATTGGGACGCCTTATTTACCCAGGCTAGTGAACGCTTGGCCAGACAAATTGAACAAACTTTGGCTGAGTCAGAGATTGGGGATGCGCTCAGTAGTGTTTCCAATGAAATACCGGTCCAGAATTGGGAAGCATTGGGATTATCGTTCCCCGAAGGCGGTAC
>CAZHOC010000173.1:2478-8280 GCA_964534295.1 uncultured Bacteroidia bacterium
CACCCCTTGGACTTGATCAACTGCAGGGAGAATGGACCTATAGTGGCGGCCCAGACTCCAGAGTGCCTGCCTTGAGTTTTCATTTTCAAGCTCCGCTAGAACGCTATGCCGGGGAAGTTTCACAACTGGAAGGTAAACTCCGCTTTGATGAAAAGAATCAATTGCTGGGCGGTGAATTTGAAGTGGAGGTAAGCAGCCTTAGTATGGGTATGGCTGATCTTGACGAAAAGGTGCTCAAGAAGTATCTCAAAGCCAAGAAATTTCCTAAAGCTAGTTTTCGATTTGATCTCGACGATACTCCTCTGCCCTTGAATGCTGCTGGGCAAATGATTGCTATTCCGGGTCAATTTAGCCTGATGAATGAAACCATAGAGCTGCCAATACAGGCTCAGTTTCAGATGATTAGCGATGATGCTGGCAAAACACAATTATGGGCCAACGGACAGTTTTCTCTCAACATTACCGAAGACTTTGGCATCGAAGGACCAGACGGACCCAGCCCAAGTCGGGAAACGATGATCTTTTATTTCTCCCTTTTACTTAACTCTTAAAAACAAATACAATGAAATCATTCAAATTAATTTTCGCAATCTCAATGCTCGTTTTAGGTACTTTTTGCTCTGCTTTCGTAGGCTATGAAAGCAATGCTGACACCCCTGGTACGATCGAATTTATTGGCGAAGCAGGTTCTCCCAATCTGATGACCTTTGCACGCTGGCAGTTTACTCACGCAGCCCTACCAGAAGGGAATGTCGAGGCAATCGAAGTAGACTTGGAAATCAATACCTCAAGCCTACAAAGTAGCTGGAAGGACTTGCAAAAAAGCCTCAAAAAGAAGAAAGACTACTTCTATGTAAAGAAGTTTCCTAAAGCGATCATCAGTATCAAAGGCGCTGAGAAGCAGGAAGATGGCAGCTACCTTACCCAAGCGCAATTAACCTTGAAGGGAATCACCCAGGAAGTCCCACTTAGTTTTACTATCGATGGCAATCACGTGATCGGATCAGGGGTAATCATGCGCCGGGAATTCAACTTTACGGGTGATGGGCCAAAGGATGAAGTGCCAGTAAGCTTTGACGTTTACTTACCCTTGACCGACTCCAATACAAAATAGATCATGAGTTCTTCTAGGCCGCGCTGCGGAACGAATGATAGTTGTGATACTTCTTCCCATTGATCAAAGCGGCCTAGTTGTCGGCGGGCGATGAGCAGGCTATCAGCCGAGGATTTGTCCCAGAATGCCAGTCGTTGGATTTGCCAGCGACTGGCTGTGTTTATGGAGCCCTTACTTGGAGAAGGAGGAAGTGCTGCTGTTAGGTAAGGCTGCATGCGTAGGAAGTTTTCCTCGCTCATGCCATAAACGGCTCGTAATTGGTCCACATGATAGTAGTAACCTAGTATTTGACGGTACTTAAGGATGCGAGAGGCAAGTTTGGGGCCTATACCTGGAAGGGCGTCCAATTGGGTACTGTCTGCTTGATTGAGATCGACAATCTCATACTGCTTAGTAGAGCGAGTGCGGTAGGCAGTTTTTTGGTAGGGGGACTTCCATTTTTTCCTAGAGGAGTAGCTAGCTTGCTGCGGTCGCAGAACGATTTCCTTTTCCATCCACAGATGCTGACGGATCTTTTGAAAAGTCTCCTCTCTAAGGCCGTAGACTTGCTGTAAGTCAGCGATTTGAGTGAAGCCTCCTTTTTTTCGTCTATAACGAAGAATCCGGTCGCCAAGCTTTGCTCCAATACCAGGCAATGAGTCCCAATTGACTAGATCGGCCTGGTTGATTTCAACACAAGGGGGAGAGTATTGAGAGGCAAAAACTGGGAATTGATCAAAAGGGAGCGTTCCGCGAAGCGGTGCCTCAAAAGATTTGGAGAGCTTGGTAAAACTCAAAATCAATAATAAAAAGAGCATAAGGAGTCCGAAGCCTCGGTTTTGCCGACGGCTAAAAGGAAATAAAAAATGCATGACGATTGTGTTTTCTTAGTTTTGGTTGATGGGTATGTCTTTAGGTAAAGTAAAATTGATGGTGGTGCCGATACCTTCCTCAGATTTAAGTTCGCAGGTTCCGTTAAGCTTTTCAATCGCACTTTTTACGATGTAAAGCCCTAGGCCTGAACCTTTTGATTTAGTTGTGCCACGATAGAACATTTCAAATACGCGGTGCTGTAAACGTGAAGGAATGCCTAAACCATTATCCTGTACTTGGAAATGGACGCGATCTTGGTTTTCTATAGCACTTACTTTAACAAAGGGCTTTTCTGTCTGAGGATTTTGGTAGTTGATGCTGTTGACGAGTAAGTTTTGAATGACAGAGATCAAGACTTTCTTATCTGTCTTGAAACCATTGTTGAGTCTAATATCCATCTCAAAATGTACCTTTTGAGATTTTGGCTGGTGTTTGAGACTATTGATGATTTCGTTTACAGTATCATTGATATTGATGGACTCTAGGTGGAGTTTCGCTTTGTTGATACGAGTAACATCAATGAGGTCTAGGAGAATGTCGTCTAGTCGCTTGGTACTCTTAGCGATGAGATCGAAGTAATGTATTGCGGCTTCACTTTGCACTTCATCACGGGCTATATTAGTAAGGCCAATAATTGAAGCCAAAGGACCTTTTAGATCATGAGAAGCCTTATAGACAAATGCATCTAACTCATTGTTCTTGTCCTGAAGCTTGATCTCGGTTTGCTTGCGATTGGTGATGTCTGTAATAATCGCAATGGTACCGATGGAGTCCCCGTTAGAGTCTACATAAGGAGCTCCAGCAACTAGTACCCAGATAATGTCCCCATTGGTTTTGCGCAGCCTCAATTCGTATTGATCTGAAACCCCTTTACTCCGGAGAGCAGATTTAGATTTGATCAGATCTCTGGTTTCATCGTCGACACCTAGTAAAACTTCGTATGAGCGATGGCCGAGTAATTCATTGCTCTCCATGCCTAAGATTTTAGCCATGCGCTCGTTGACAAAGAGGATGGTTTCATCATTGTCAGTGAGGATGAGTCCCTCATTCATACGTTCTACCAAGGTGCGATATTTTTGCTCGCTTTGGCGAATTGCGGCCTCATTATGAAGGCGTTCTGTAATATCTCGGGCTACGCCTACTAGATATTCTCGATCAAAGATGCTGACGGAACCGATATTTACCTCAACTGGAAATGAAGTCCCATCTTTGCGTCTATGACGGCCAATATAGATAGATGAGCCAGAGGCGGTAAGACGCATGACATCTTCGGTCCGGAGTGGATTATGTTGCTCTAGGGTAGTGGAGAAGTCATATAGCTTGAGAGCTCGCATTTCTTGGCTATTGTAACCAAGGCTGCTGGGCATTTGCTCATTGAAGTCTAAGACTTTGCCGGTTTTAGGGTCCAGAACAAATATGGCATCAGTTGACTGATTGATAAGACTACGGAAGAGTCTCAGTCTATCCTCAGCTGCTTGTCGTTCACTAATGTCGCTCAAGTGTAGGATAGCCGCAGATTCACCATCAAACTCGATTTGACGACCTCTAATCTCAATTGGAATACTTTTGCCATTTTTGGCTAAGGCAAAGGATTCCATATAACTGATATTACCCTTGATCATCTCATCGAACTTCATCTTGGCTTCGGCTCTGTGTTCCTCTGGCACAAGATCTACGAAAGTTCTAGTTGATAATTGAGTTATCTCATTTTGGTAAAGGCGACAGGCTGCTGGGTTTGCATCCCTGATTTTGCCATTTAGCTCAGTAACAAAAATGCCTTCTGGTGAGCCATTGAAGAGATCTCTGAATCGCTGTTCGCTATGGATGAGTAGCTGCTCTCTGGTTCGCTTCTCAGTAACCTTTTCAAATAGCATCCCAAGATATCCTCCTGGCAGGGGAATAAACTTAGTACGCCAGTATTGAGGTTGGAGGTTGCGGTCGTGATAGAGCATGTTTTCGATCAACATATGCTCACCACTTTGCACCACCTTGGCCATGTTCTCAGGTACTTTGAGCATGCGCCAATGAGGCATGACCTCATCTATTGATTTGCCAGCAATTTTACTGGCAGTTTTTCCGATTAAGTGTTCCGCGTGCGGGTTACAAGTAATAAACCTCAGACTAGCATCATTGTCGATATCTTCCATATGAAGCAGCATCATACCAATATCGGCAGCTTCAAACATGTCTGTATATCGCCCGATCCGCATGTTAAATTCGATCTTCTCACTAATATCGGTGAGCGTCAACATTACCCGGAAATTCCCTCCAATGACTACTTTTTTAGCGCTTACTTCTACTTCTATCCATTCCCCACCTTTACGCACTAAGGTACAGTTGAGATTTTGAAAGTTATTTGGATCGTTTTGGCTAAGCAGCAGTTCTAATTCATCAGATTGAGGGAATGCATTGAGACTTAACAAAGACTTTTCTGCAAGCTCTTCTGGGCTATATCCTAAAATTTCGGAGGCTACTTGGTTGGTTTCGTGAGCCCTGAAAGTATTGGGGTCGAGTATGATAAGCCCATCGGTCCCGATGTTGAAAATCTCTCGATAGTTTTGCTCGGATTGGTTAAGGGCTTGCTCAACTTCGATACTATTGGTGATGTCGCGGATGATCGCCAATATTTTCTCCTGTTCGGGTACTGGAACAATTCTTAAGTCATAATATTGGTTTATGCCGTCTATTACGGTCATAAACTCCATCTGCTGAATCTTACTGGTCACTACCGCTTGCTCGAGTAGTCTTTCCCCCTCTTTTTGCTTAGTGGTAGACATTACCTGTGAACTCAGGGTGCTAAAGTGCTCATCAAGGAATCGTCCAACTGGTTGGAGCTCCTTAAAGTGGTTTGGCGACCTAAGGCTTACAATCTTACCATTGTAGTCAAGGCTGATAAATACATCGGGTATGGCCTGAAGGTAAGAATCAGGTAAATTAGTATTGACCGTATGGCTAAGAATTGGGGCTACTCTGAGTGTGGAGCGGAGGAGATAGGCATAATGGGAGCCTAAGTCCAACTTGCGCATTTGCAACTCAATTTCACTACCATCTCTCAAAGCAATTGACCGTTCTTCGATATGTCCAGGGGTCTTGAGGTGGACGATAAGGAAGGATGAAGTAAGGTCAAAGAGACCGAGGAGGTTTTCGGCAGTAAGAGGGGCTGAATCGGTTTGTTCTTGATAGAAATTTTCTCCGGCTCTATTGGCATATAAAACTTGCCTCCCGTGAGTATCAATGAGGAAGGTAGCCGTAGAGGTATGATCCAGCATTTCATCCAATAATAAACCTGCTTCCTGAATCCTTTTTTGACCAGATTCTCTTAGCCATAGGTAAAGGCCAGAAGCAATGGTAGCAGAACTTATGAGGAGGACAAATAGGTTTGGTGGCACTTGTAAGCGTGAAAAGGCCAGGGAACAAAGCGTGAATAACAGTATACTCGCCATCCCAAATATGGCAAAGTCGCCTAGTCTACGGAACGATAAGGCAAATAATACCTGAATCACTAATAGAACGCCGGCAAAGCCAAAGTTCAGGCCATTGAGGTAGGCCAAAAAGATCATTGCCAGATATACCAAAATGAAAACCAAAAAGGCAATTTCTGGTAAGTTTTTGCGCGTCCATTTGTGGTAGCCAGCTGATATGCCTACACAAAGACCACTTAAACCAACGATCAAGGAAACCCACAGGGGTAAATTGAGATCAGGAACTAGGTAAGGGATGGTTGGCCCTAAAATTAAGCATAGCAATCCCCCTGCTATCAAGACCATGCGAAGTACGTATGGATCTTGATTAGCTGTAATATGTGCTAATAAGGATGGCCGTTTGCTTGACATAAT
>CAZHOC010000174.1:0-8279 GCA_964534295.1 uncultured Bacteroidia bacterium
ATAGTGGAGGCTGCAAATATCATTGGTCCAATAGCGGAGCACTGGAAAGGCTTCTTTGGTCAAGGTGGTGATGACTAAGACGCCATCTTGGCCTTCGGGCAATACTTCTCCCGTATCAGGATCGACTACTTCTGGATAAAAGTGATCCTCCCAAACGTAGCTACCCGTGCCACGTTCTTCAACCGCTTCTTGCGATACGCCAGGACCGATGATTTCACTCAGACCATAGATATTGGTGGCTTGTACTTTGAGTCCGGCTTCCACTTGTTGGCGGATGGTTTCGGTCCAGGGTTCTGCGCCTAAAACGGCGAAGCTTAAGTTGAGGCTAGCCGGATCGATCTTTCTTTTGTGAAATTCATCGGCCAGCGTTTGGGCGTAGGATGGCGTACAGCAAATTACCTGCGGCCTAAAATCTTGTAGCAGCATGATTTGTCGATCGGTCATACCGCCAGAGACCGGAACCACGGTCATGCCTAAGCGTTCCGCGCCAGCGTGAAGCCCTAAACCACCTGTAAAAAGTCCGTAGCCATAAGCGTTGTGGAGCATCATACACGGTCGCGCTCCTGCAGCAGCTAGTGAACGAGCGTTGACCTCAGCAAAAATTTCTAAATCTCTCGGAGAGTAGCCCACTACGGTTGGCTTGCCAGTCGTGCCGCTTGAGCAATGAATGCGCGCGAGCTCAGAGACCGGCATCGTAAAAAGACCAAAAGGGTAGTGCTGACGGAGATCATCTTTGTAGGTAAAAGGTAGCTTAGCTAGATCAGATATGTGTTTGATTTCGGCTGGCCGAACGCCCATCTCCTCAAATTTTTGCTGATAAAAAGGCACCTTTCCATACAGGCGAGTGACAAGTTGGTGTAAGCGTTGACTCTGCAATTCTCTCAATTCTGAGAGTGGCATACTTTCGAGGGCGGGTTGAAACATCATACCCTAATATAAAAAAACGACCTCACCATGGGCGAGGCCGTTTGAAAAAATATCTTGTCGTGATTAGCGACGCTCGAAGATAAACATACCTCCGCGGTCATCAGCTTGTCTCAAAGGAGCACCTTGTGGATTTTGCTGAGTGTTGTTGCGTACTTGGTTAGATACCGCGTCGATCAATTCGTAAGCAGTCAATTCTGCTTTGGTGTTTGATTTGAGGTAGCTGATCAAGTAGCGTGCAAAAGGACTGTTTTGTCCGGGCTGACCGTCCCATACTTTTTCGATGTCGCCAGAAGTAAAGGCCCAGCGAGAGCGTGCTTCACGGCTGTATTGGTTGCCACGAGAGGTACCAAACATTGAGCCTGAGTAGCAAGCGTCGGCGATCAAAAAGGTATTGTGAGCGTCGATTTGACGGACATAATCTCTTACAGTCGAGTTGGGGATAAAGTCAGAGACTTTGTCTTTGCGGGCGTCATATGGCACCCAGTACCCTAGCTCAGTGGAGTTATTATAGTATCCGTGTCCTGCGTAATAAACGAGGAGGTTATCTTCTGGATTGATCTGGTTGTTGATCTGCTCAAGTTTTTCGAGGATGTTTTCACGACTAGCTTCTTCGTTGAAGAGGGTGAATACATTTTGCGGATCGAACATATAATACTGAGTCAAGGTGCGCACGATGTCGTGGCAATCTTTTACAGCATTGTTGAGATAAGACCAGTGGCGGTAGTTATTGACACCGATAACCAACAGATAGTTTTCACCTCTAGTAGTCTGGGTAGGTAGACGGCCAGGGGTTTGTGGTACTTGTCTTGGACGAGTAGTTGATGGCTGCTGCTGGTTGTAAGTGTTGTAATTATTGCCTTGTGGAGCCGGCTTAGTCGCAGGTGTATTGTTGTATGCTACGGCAGCTGGATCCTGGTATTCAAGGTAGAAATCGCGATTGGTAAGGTTGCCATAAACATCGCTAGCTTCCATTTTGATTGCAATACGCTTATCGGCAGGCATCTGCAGTGAGGCCTGGAAATTACCGTTTTTATCAACGCTAATGGGCTGATTATTGATGGTTAATCCTTCTACTCCAGACTGATCAGTAAGGCGACCTGAGATATAAGCTCTTTTATCATTTACTACTGCCAAGTTGCCACTCGTCATTTGTGGTTGGCTAAGAGAAATGATTGGACCGAGAATATCAGAGCTCTGAAGAAGAGAAACACGGTAGTAATCTACTTTCATGGTACGCGTTCCGCCAAGGCGAAAACCTAAACGATCGCCAAAGAAAGCCATCTCTGAAGTCTGGTGTACCAATTCTTCGCTGATAAAGAAGTGCCATTGATCTTTAACTTTACGAAGGGTCAGGGTACGAGACTCGTCAGCAGTATAGCGACGACGGGTTTGACCACTGTTTAAGATTTTATCAGTACCGTGATGGTGGATAGAGATTTCGTAATTGCCGTAAACATCGGTGATGAAACGGAAGTGAGAGTTGCGCTGGTCTCCTCCAAAAGCCATACCGGCCATGGTGTAGGAGAAACCTTCTCCAAAACGAAACTTCATCTCGATCTCATAGTCTTCTTTGGTGTCGATAGACTGATTAGAGAGTTTGTAGACTGGCTTGTGGCCATAAGAGATGATGTAGAATTCGCCATTGTAAACTTTTTCCTGACGCTCAACCGCGCTACGGTTGACAGGAAATGCACCACCATCTACAGAAAAGTCTTCAAAGAGAATATCTGCTTTGTCGTGGGCTGGAATGCCATTATATCTATCGGCTCTCCAGGAAGTTTGGGAAAAGGCACTAGCTGCGAAAAGCAGCAGAGTCAAAGTTAGGAAGTTGCGAAAGAATGCTCTGTTTGAACTCATGACGAATGGGCTTGTGCAATAGTCAAAAGCGTTAAGTTTGTTTAAGTCCTCTTCTAATCCTTAGACTTGCGTTAAACCTATTGAATTTGACTCTCAGGTATTTATGATCGAAAGATTAATACTACTCCTCCAAAATAAATATCTAAAAGTGGATTAACTCATATAAAGATTTTCAGAAACCTAACATCTAAAATTAGCGGCATGTAAGTAATGCCATGGTATCGATACCGTCCGCAAAATCATCGATAGCAGGTAATTGCGTAGTGCCAAAAGGAGTTTCTGTGCCTACAATACATTGTAAGCGGTCGCGGTGAGAAGCAAGTATTGTCTCTATCTCCGCCTTATTTTCCACCCTTAAGAGGTTCAAAACGCCCATAGATGCATATTTCAAGGCTTTTACGGCCTGCATCAGGATAATACCCCCATCAATGAATGATGCGCCTAGCATCTTCATCCTGTGTCTTTCGTGCAAAACTCGTTCCAAATAGTGCGGATTTAAGCGTTGCGGCGAATATTGTCTTAAAGAACTTATCCAGGCTTCTAGGTCGAAAGATTTTGTCAGGATCAGTGTACTAACATTGCGACAGCCCAGACCATTATATAACAGTACATCCTCGGTCAAGAGATCCAATTGCTTTTGGTCTGTATGCTCATCCAAGACGGCAACAGAAAAGCGGTTTTGTCGAATGAGCTGGGGAACCTCTTTATAGCGATTTCTCAAATAACGGGCGGTGTTATTACTACCCGTCGCGATGAGATAATCGATCTCTGGAAGCTCAGATACCATATGCAGACTTTTTGCTAAAGCTGGTAGGTATTTAATCCAAACTGCGACAATCCACTCCATCAATGCCTTGTCTTGATGCGAGCATCTAACAAAAACTTGATGACCACTCAATACGCCTACAAGCAAGTCGTGAAAGCCTACTAGAGGTAGGTTTCCAGCTGTAATAATTCCGATTTTTTGTGACTGACTAGGACGCTGAGGATAAGTCGATAAAAATGTTTCGAGCTGATCGGCTTGTAGCCAACTTTTGATACCTTCCAGACTTCGCGCTATATAGTATGGTGTATACCATGGATTATCAGCAAGGGCTTGCGCCAGTACTGTTTCTGGGATATGTTCCAGAGTCAGTTCCTCTCCTACTTGATAGAGGCTCTTAGATAATTCACGTACTGCAATAGCGTAAGACATGGATGATTCGAAAATTCAAAACAAATATACAGACAAATACTGTCACTAAAGAACGTATTCTTTTGTTTTTACTCTCTCGATCTCACGTTGTCTCTTGTTGAAGGGACCAAACCCCCTTTTAGTTGTGCGTAATAAAAGGCTAAGATTTGAAAATATTTACGATAACATAATAAATAAGTTCTCATGTTAGACTAACATTTGAAATTTAATTTCAAGTTTCTCAAATTTGTACTCAATATAAATGTCTGATAGTCTGTTGTTTATAGCTTGACGCTTAGGGCATTTATTTTACACTAAAATTTTTGCAAAAAGCTTTGTGTGAACAATCCGCCTTTTGCATTGGTTAGCTGAAATAATTGCTATAATTTTGGATCCAACAAATCAAGACAGGTCTTATGGCTATAATGATAACCGACGAATGCATTAACTGTGGCGCATGTGAACCAGAATGCCCAAATAATGCTATTTATGAACCAGGCGTCAGCTGGAAGTTTTCTGACGGAACCGATTTGAGTGGTTCGCTTACTGCTCCAGGAGGAGAAGAAGTGGACGCTGATGAAGAGCATGATGCCGTCTCTGATGACGTTTATTATATCGTTACGCAAAAATGTACCGAATGTATGGGCTTTCACGAAGAGCCTCAGTGTGCTGCAGTTTGCCCTGTAGACTGCTGCGTTCCTGATCCAGATAACGAAGAGACAGAAGATACGCTGCTCGAAAAGAAAGCATGGATGCACCTATAAGCGTCCGTTGAGTATTTAGTAGTAAGTATATAGTATTAAGACTCTTTATACTAAATACCCTCTACTTAATACTTCTTACAATATTTAAGGCAAAGGGAGAATGTAAATCGGAGCTAGCTCCGTACTTTTACATTCTCCTTTTGTATTTATAGCAATTGATTCTCTTATGTTGGAAGCTGCCATCAGAGACAAATATCAGCCGGTCATCGGGCTGGAAGTACATATCCAATTGGCGAGCGATAGCAAACTATTTGCCATCGAAGATTTTGCTTTTGGGAGTGAACCCAATACGCATCTCTCGCCCATCACCTTTGCGCATCCCGGGGCTTTGCCCTCGCTCAACAAGCGCTGCATCGAATTTGCCGTCAAGCTCGGCTTGGCCGTAGGTGCGGAAATCAATACCCATACCTACTTCGATCGCAAAAATTATTTCTACCCAGATCTTCCCAAAGGCTATCAGATGTCCCAAGACCGGGAACCTATCTGTAAAGGAGGAAGCTTGCGGATTCGCACCGCCAAAGGAGATTATCACACCATCAAAATCCATCATCTCCATCTCGAAGAAGATGCCGGTAAGTCTGTGCACGATCAAAGTCCTAAGGAGTCCTTTATTGACCTCAACCGCGCTGGCGTTGGGTTGATCGAACTGGTAACAGAACCGGATTTGCGTTCTCCGGAGGAGGCCGCAGCATTTATGGCCGAAATCCGCAGGCTGGTGCGCTACCTCGGGGTAGGGGATGGTGATATGGAAAAAGGCAATCTCCGCTGCGACGCCAATGTTTCGGTCATGCTCAAAGACGCGACTGAATATGGCACCCGCGCCGAAATCAAAAACATGAACTCCATGTCCTTTCTCGAAAAGGCCGTGGTCTACGAAATAGAGCGCCAAATCAAGCTAGTCGAATCTGGTGGGACGGTGATCCAAGAAACGCGGACTTGGGATGTGGAAAACGCGCGTAGTCTTTCTCTGCGTGATAAAGAAAGCGCGGATGATTACCGCTATTTTCCAGAACCTGATTTGTTGCCCGTTCAAATCAGCCAGGAGGAGATCGATGCCATCGGGCAAGAAATCCCTGAATTACCCTTGGCCCGCTTTGATCGTTATCATCAAGAGTTTGGCATCTCTGAAAATGAGGCTTGGTCGCTCGTCGAGCAACGCGCAGACTCTGATTATTTTGAAGCCCTCCATCGGGCAACGGCAGACCCTCGCCTAGCGGCTAATTGGTTTATGGGACCGATTCGCTCTTATCTCAATGAGCATCAGCTCGAGATTACGGATTTTCCTTTGCGCCCCGCGCAACTCTTGGACCTCATCAATTTGATGCAAGCAGGTAAGGTCAATCGCCAGGCCGCTACGGGCCCATTGTTCAAGGCTTTTGTCGCGGATCCAGAGGCAAACGTTCTGCGAATAGCAGAAAATCTCAACCTCATCATCAACAACGATAGTGGGGAATTGGAAAAATATATGGAGGAAATCATGACCCAGCACCCCAAAGAGGTGTCTCTATATAGAGGCGGCAAGAAAAAACTGATGGGCTTTTTTGTCGGGCAGATGATGCGTAAGCTCCAAGGTAAGGGCGATCCCAAGGCCGTCAACCAAATCGTACGCGAAAAGTTGGATAATTGGGATAATTAGGCAGATTCTGCTAAATTCAAACCTCAAATTTTAGCATAGCAAAGAGATAAGAAAATGGATGAAAGCGTACAATCTGTGATAGAGGAAGCCGAAATCGGCATGGAAGCCTCTATCGAGCATTTAGTTTCGGAACTGCAAAAGATCCGCGCTGGCAAAGCTTCTCCCGCCATGTTGGAAGGAGTGAAAGTGGATTATTATGGTTCGATGGTACCAGTTTCTCAGGTGGCGAATGTCTCAGCTGCAGATGCTCGTATGTTGACCGTTACCCCTTGGGAAAAAAATATGATCCCCGTGATCGAAAAAGCGATCCGTGATGCTAACCTTGGTCTCAATCCAGGTAGCGATGGGGATATGGTGCGTGTGCCAATTCCAGCCTTGACCGAAGAGCGTCGTAAGGATTTGGTAAAGCAAGCCAAGAGCGCTGGTGAAAATACCCGCATCTCTATCCGTAGCACGCGTCAGTCTGCCAATAATAGCTTGAAAAAGCTCAAGGATTCGGGTACTTCCGAAGATATGGTCAAGGACGGTGAAAGCAGTGTGCAGGATCTAACCAACAAATTCAACGGCAAGGTTGAAGACATTTTGAAAGTAAAAGAAAAGGAAATTATGACCGTCTAGGCGTCATTTTGAGCCTTTGATAATGTATATCCCAAAGTCTATCTGCAAGAAGCGGGTGGGTTTTGGGATTTTTTCTAGCTTTGCGGCATGCGTCAATATATCTCACTTTTTCTCAATGGTTTGGCTATGGGAGCCGCCAATGTGATTCCCGGCGTATCGGGAGGTACGATTGCTCTGATCACTGGTATTTATGAGCGCCTGATCAAAGCGGTCAAATCTATCGATATGGGGGCGATCCAGCTTTTGCTCAAAGGCAAAATCAAAGACTTTTGGGAGCATATTGACGGCACCTTCCTGACGCTGATTTTTGCGGGTGTGGGCGTGAGTTTGGTCTCATTGGCCAAGCTGTTCAAATTTATGATGGAAGATGAAGTTTACGCCATTTGGTTGATGGCCTTCTTCTTTGGGCTGATCATCATGTCTATCTTCTCGGTTGGACGCACCGTCAGCAAATGGTCTGTGGGGCCAATTATCGCCCTTTTAGTAGGCCTTGGCGTAGCCGTGAGTATCGCGCTTTTGACTCCTGCATCGGAGAACGACGCCATCTGGTATCTTTTGATCTGCGGGGTTGTAGCCATGTGTAGTATGATTTTGCCGGGTCTTTCGGGCTCATTTGTCCTCATCATCCTCGGCAACTATAAGCTGATCATGCTTGACGCAGTCAGTGAGTTCAATCTCAAGATATTGATCCCCGTCGCCATTGGTGCAGCGGGCGGTCTTCTGGCCTTTTCTCGAATCCTCGCCTGGGTATTTGAGCGCTATCGTGATGTTACCATCGCTTCGATGACGGGGTTTATTCTCGGTTCCCTCGCCATCATTTGGCCCTGGAAAAACGAAATTCCTCTCCGCGACGATGCGGGCGAAATCATCCTCAAGCGTGGCAAAGAAATCGTCAGTGGATTTGAATGGTTTATGCCTGACTTTGGCGATACCAATACCTTGATCGCCATCGCCTTTGCGGTGATCGGCGGTGTGGCCCTCTGGGGATTAGAAAAATCAGCTGCTGGCCTAGCTAAGTAGTTTTTGTTGGGGGACCGCTGTGCGGAACGCTTATCTCGAATCCATTGGTTTTGATATGATATATGGCGACACAAAATTTTGTGTCGCTACGTTTTTGTGTGATGTAAATTTTGAATCCCCCCACTTTCATTTCGACAGAGGCCCGAGCAGTGGGCCGACGAGAAATCTCCGTGAGTTCAAAACGTATTTACAATTTGTTGATAGGAGATTTCTCCTCAGCCTTCGGCTTCGTTCGAAATGTACTGTAGCCAAAGTCAAGCATTTTCTGGATTTATTTTAGTTT
>CAZHOC010000175.1:0-8267 GCA_964534295.1 uncultured Bacteroidia bacterium
AAACCGTCATTGTCATAATCCCCCCACGAAGCACTCATAGTCGATTTAGCTTCTAACATGATCGGAGTGGTTTTAGCCGTGGTAAAGGTGCCATCGCCTTCATTGTGATAAAGCTGGTTAAAGCGTGTAGGCATATAATCTGCTACAAATAGGTCTAGAAAGCCATCATTATCATAATCTACCCAGGCGGCAGAGTGGCAATAGCCATTGTAGGAAGTAACCTCTCCTGCGTTTACAGGACTGAAGCTACCGTTGCCATCGTTGCGATAGAGATGATTTTCTGCTCTTACATTGTTGGCGATGAAGAGGTCTAAGTCGCCATCATTGTCATAATCCCCCCAAGTAGCGCCAACATTGGAGCCTTTATCTGAGGTGATGGGTGGAGCGGAAACTTTGCTGAAAGTACCATCACCATTGTTGTGGAAGAGGTAGCTGGCCCACCAGTGGGCATATTCTGTGATGAGGATGTCTTCATATCCATCTCCATCATAATCACCCCAAGCGGCTCCCCAAGTATTACGCTCATCAGCGTCTAGTCCAGTGGAGGCTGTTCGCTCAAAGCGGATGCTTGGATCGTATTTTAGTTGGATAACTGGGAGATCATCTCCGCAAGGTCGCTTGCTGTAAGCAGTCAATTGGATAAATTCTCCTGGGCTATAATTGGTGCCAATATCAAAGTCGAAACGGAAGCGAATGCGGTTTTTATCTGTTTGTAAGATACCCGGTAAACCATCGCTTTCTATGTCTGAGGATAATTCCCAGCTATTGTATCGGAATGCGTTGTTGGTCAAAACGGGCTCGCTCAAAACGATAGAATCGACAGTGTGTGGATAGCGATAAGTTGCGCCACCTGATTTAGGGGTGATACTACCACTTGCTGGTAGCGTAACCACTAGGTAAAGGCTATCTACGTGAGCTTGCTGTACACTCGCCATCTCTACGGATACATTGGCCTCACTGCCGCAAATATCACCGCCAGTAATCCCGCTAACCCGCATCTGAAGTTCTGCCGTTTTGGGTTCGACGTGCAATTCCATTTGACTGTATGGACAAGTAAAATCGGCAAAGCGTTCCGGGTAACCGGCACACTCATAACCCGAGAAGACCGTGATATAATCTGGACTACAATTGCCGTAGATCGCATCGATTTGGAATTGGCGCGTTTTTGAACGCTTGATTTGTCCCACAGGGTAAACATCTCCACTTAGACTCAGGGTGTCTCCGCTATCCATATCAATCACGTTTAGGATCGTTATGTCATTGCTAGCAGGCTGGATGTGGATCCAAGCATTGTCTGAATCTGTATTACTGGTATTATTTTTTACGTTTAAGGTCCAACTTGCCTTTGGCGTCAAACCATCAATGGTAGGAGCGGGAGAGGAGAGGGCCAGCGTTGCGGGTAGGAATCTGACCCGGTCTGCGGTACAATCATACCAATTGGTTTTTTCTCCACCGAGTATTTCTCGAGTTTGGAATTTGAACCACCAAGGCATGTTTTCCCATGAATTAGATGGTACCGCACAGGTTGGGGCAAGTTTGATTTCTAGTTTGCCGTTAAAGCCATCATCACTGTACAGCACACTGCCGCCTTCTCCTTCATAATATTGACTTAGATCGAAGTAGAGGGTGTCATTGCTGGTACTATCAACTTGGATGTCATTGACCGTTTGTGTCGTACTACCATTGGTAAATTTGGTACGAGTTTGCTTAAACCTGATTTCTAAGATGTCATAGTTATCGGGAACGATGACCTTGGCTTGATCAACGAATCCCCAGCTGCGGTATTCGTATGGAAATAGATTTCCTCCGGCATAATTAGAGCAGCAATCACCAATGCCTAAGTAAAAGCTCTGAGAAATCCACTTACTACATTGGTTTATGGTATTATTGTTTTTCCACTCATTTTTAAACTCATAACCAATGAGGGTAAACTTATCCCCATAGTTGTCGCATTCATACTTATCCTTTTCTGCGGAAGGATTGACTATGTCGCTGACATAGAAGCGGTTATCTGCTGCTACCTCTTGTACTTTTGCGCCTATATTGCCGGTAACTCGGTAGTAGGTGTCTAGCCAAAGAGAATCACCTTCCCCAAAGCTAAAGCCATTCATACTACAATTACCTAGAAAGGCTGGGCTAAAGTCATAGTTAAAGGTCTGATCGTTCCCGTCAAGGGTACTACTATAGGCAACCTCATCACAAGTCAAATAGCTAGCAGCAGAGGCATCGTAAACCCTAATACTTGCTTTGTAAACACTTAAGTTGGCGCCCATTTCTATGGTAGAGCTTGCGTAGCCGTAGGCCCATGCTGGGAACGTACTGCTGGTGTGGACTATACCAAAGAAGCTGCCTTTCAGAGAATCCCCGACCATGGCTCGGTTGGTCTTAACTGAGGTCATAGATAGGCTACCGCTGTTATCTGGCTTGCCATCTTGATCGTTGTCTGCTTGGCCAAAACTGATACGATCAATTTCATAGCTCTTAAAGGCCAAACCTTCGCTACATGCACCTGGGCAATGTAGATGGACGGACACCACTTGATTGCAAAGAATGGGCATACTGCAGTTTTGTGAACAAGTCGTATCGGCAATAAAATTGATGTTGAGACCTAGGTCGATATAATCAGTTACTGCACCAGAATAACACTCTCCAGTGAGGTCGATAAATAATTCTGATTTAGGTAAATCAAATGGAGCGTCAAATTCATAAGCAGCTGTCAATAAACGACTAATCGAGTCGTAATTGATAGAAACTGGATTCCAAGTATTGGGCCCACTGTGCCACTCAAGATCTGTAGGATCTTCACTCCATTTTAAGCCCTGAGGAATATCAAAAACGACTTCGTAGCGGGCTCCGGGACCATTTGGATACTCGTTAGTATGACTAGAAACCGTATAGTGGAAGCGTTCGGTCTGACCGTCTCTAATATCAGAGGGAGACTCTGTAAAAACAGATAGATTCGCATCTAAAGGAGACTGGCCAGTCTTAGTACTTGATTCTGGGTTTTGTTCACAAGCGTCAGTATAATCAACGGTGTATTTCCAACCGCTATTGCGCTGGTTTTCGCAGATATTAATGCAGCAGGATTCTGTGTAGAATTTAATCACTAGCTTTTCGCCTGCCGGGATATCTGGAAGATCTAACTGTACTTTGCCGATAGGATTACTACCAAGGCAAGCATAATCACCAGTATTTTGAGTCGTCCAAGTTTCGGTGGGGGTGATGCTTTGTGGGCTACCATTATCGCCCCATTGATAAGTGATGGTTGTTTGATCAATTTTTGAGAAGATATCTTCTTCGTAACCTGAGCCTGCGGATTTAAATAAAGTTAGGTCTACTTCATAAGCAGTACCCTGTCCAGTATTATTTAGACTTACAGTTTGAAGATTTTGGGTTCCACTATCAAAGCAGCTAGCCAAGCTTTTGGTGCTCGAAAGACTTAGGTTTGGCAATTTTAGATTTACGGTGATGTGGGCGTTGGTTGAGGTGCCTACTACCCAATCGCCAGAGCAGGCCCAATGTGTATTGATAACCGAAGAAACAGTCGCATCATTACAGCCAGAACCAACAAAGCTTTGCACAATGCCGATAGTTTCATAAGAATCTAAATAGTTATCACCGTTGCCGACTGAGGCAAAATCACTGTCTCTCAACCACAAGGTATCACCAGTAGCGTTGAGTTGCCCCACATTACTAGCTATCCAACTAATGCCATCTCCATGAATGTCGGTAACATAAAATGACGAAATCCGCCCATAACCTCCGTTTGTAATGTTAAAGGAGCGGGTTGTGGTATCATTGGTATGAATTAGCTGACTGGTCGGATTGACACTCAATACCGATAGAGAAGGATAGAGAACATTATATGCGTCAGTAGAATCGATGGCTACGCCCTGGGTGGAAGTTAATTTGATATAGTTTCGAGGGGTTTCTCCGCTTAGGATAAAATCCCGTGCTACTGAGCTAGCTGTAAATTGTACAGTAAAACTCAGCATGCCTCCAGGCTCGAGATTGTCAACCGTAAAAACCGGCCTAGTCAGGTCGGTAATATCACTTTCACTTACATTGTAACCGGAGGTATCGCTGAGACTGGCGGCCACATAGCTGAGACCAGTGGGAAAGCCTAAGGTGATTTCTTGGTTCGTAAGGGGTTCGACATGTCCATTGACGTATTCAACCGTAAAAGTACCTGCATCATCACAGACGATTACTTCGGAGGTAACATCAAGACTAAAAAATACATCATCGAGGGGAGCCTCATTGGAATTGATCGTAAATATTACCCCAGCAAACAATACCAAGCCACTAATGGCTGATACAATTTGACGAGTAGATACGGTGGTTTTAGTTTCAAGTCCAAATCGAAGGCGTGAAGGTTGGTGTTGATTGCCCATATAAAATATTAGTGCGTATGTCCTAATATTATATTTTGAATGGATATTTCATTGCAAAAAAATACCAACACCTTACCTATGTAAAAGGGCCGAATAAAATCAATTTATCCGGCCTTTGTTGTATTGAAGAGTATGATTATTTGACCACTAACTTGCTCACATAGTAGCGCCCGGCCTTATCTTCCACCTTTATCCAGTAAAGGCCGGTCGATAGATTGCCACGCTTGAGCAGTACTGAGTTTTGGGTAGGAGTGCCTGATTGCAACAGTTGTCCCAAGCTGGAAATGAGTTCCCATCTTACAATATCACCCTCAGCAAAATAACTGTCGATTTGACTTAGATAAATGAGGGCACTTTCCTCCATAGGATTAGGTTGGATCCGGATGGTCTTTAGGACAAGCTCTTGGGTACCAAATCTAATCTTATTGGAAACTGTATTTGTTTTCAATGGATCCTCAAAGTCAAACTGAATCGCCACCTGATTGCGGATGATTTGCCCATCGGTAACGCTAGCTTTTGGATGAATCTTGAATTCGATGAAACCGTGGCTATTAGGTTCATCTCTCATACTATCTGACAACATGATGTAGTTGAAACGGAAACTCAATAAGCCATCTTCACTGATTGATTGTATATAGTCATGGCTGGCACGCACAACTTCAATACTGCTCCAATCAAGATGAGGAGAAAGCGAATCTCTAACAATCACATGGGTCGCCGGCGCTGAACCTACATTTTGAAAGCGAACCCGATAAGTGAGGCTTTCGGTTGGCAGGATATTACCTTCAGGAAATACTCTCAAATCGTTTGGATCAATCGCTCCTGCGATGGTATTAAGATCGTTGTAGGTGTTATCACTCACGTTACAATCGCTCGGCACATTGCGGAAGGTACCAACTGTTGAAGTAGAGGCTCCTACAGTAGCGCTAGCAGATACTGAGTCGGTTACCAAGATTGTTTGGGCCGAGAAGGCTTTGATGGTATCTATTTGCCAAACATAGGTAAAGCTACTGCCATTGTCTTCGACTGTATCCCAAGGAGTAGTAGCAGATAAGAAGATGATTTCGGGATCCACGGTGATAGCTAACTCTGCTCCAGTTAGGAAAGAGGCACCATCGTTGAAATAGCTGATTGCGTATGAATTTCTAAATCCCTTGCGCAAAGCGGTGGAGGAAAGCGTTAGACCGAGGTCGTTGCCACTACAACTTACCGCATTAGGGAAGTTGGTACTCGGCGGGTTGACAAATGAACCTCCGCTTTTTTCAACATCGGTGGTGATGCTAGTGTAGCAAGTAGGAGTATAATTTGGAGAACCTAATTGGGTGATTGTGTAACTACCCGTGTCGGCATAAAATTCATAGTATCCATTTTCGTCTGATACAATCTGACGATTGGTAGGAGTAATATTTAATTGGACGTTTGGTATGACCTTTTCACCTTCGTTGAACGTACAGTCTGCGTTGGCATCAACAAAGATGTATCCGCTGATTTTGCTCACTTGATCCTCTTGTACATCTAAACAACTGTTCGTGCCTAAGCTGCTAAGGTATTGACGGTATCCAGATGGCCATTCAATGATGACAGAATCAATCTGAGTTGCATCTCCAAGGCCGAAGTAAGCCTTAAGTGTATTTTGGCCACTAATACCGCCGGTTTGGCTCATAATCTCACGCATCTGCCATACGTCTTGGCCGTAGATATTGGCTTTGACATGAACCTTGGCGCCGATTGCGCTACGATTAGAAACAGTTCCTTCTAGTGTGAAACACTTCCATGAGTTACAATTGCCTTTGTCGTTGATATAGAGCGTATTAGCAGCGTTTGCATTATTGGCTACAAACATATCTAAGTCTCCGTCATTGTCGTAGTCTGCCACAGCAATCGCACTTGAGTTCTCTAAGTCCTCATTAGGATAAATATCGGTTGGTACACTGAAATCTCCATTCCCATTGTTGATGTACAGACGGTTTGGATTTCCATTGTCGTTTGCGACATAGAGATCTAAATCTCCATCATTGTCTACATCAAACCAGCTACTACCGAAGGAGTGTCCTCTTTCTGTAGCGATTAAGGCGCTAGTGTTTTTGCTAAAGGTACCATCACCATCATTTTCGTAGAAGAAGTTGGCTTGGTTAGAAGCATTGGTAACGTAAAGGTCAAGGTCTCCATCATTGTCATAATCGGCCCAGCTCGCACCTAGAGAGTTACCTCCATCTGTTACTATGGCACCAGTAGTAATTTGGGTAAAGCGACCATTACCATCATTGTGATAGAGGCTATTGTTATTGTCCCAGCTATTGGAGATAAACAAATCTACCAGTCCATCACCATCATAATCGCCCCAGGCACCGCCCATCGAGAAGGTGGCTTCCAAGATGATAGGGTTACCTTCAGCAGCTGAGAAGGTACCGTTACCAGCGTTTGAGTAAAGCTGATTGAAACGGGTAGGCATGTATTCAGCCACAAAAACATCTAGATGGCCATCATTGTCGTAGTCTACCCAAGTAGGGGAGTGGCAATAGCCATTGTAGTCATTGAGTTCCCCTACATCGGGAACGTCAAAGTTACCCGTACCGTCATTGCGATATATTCTGTTGGAGGCTCTTACATTATTGGCCATGAAGACATCAAGGTCGCCATCATTATCGTAGTCAGCCCAAGTGGCGCCAACATTAGAACCCGTTTCGCTGGTGAGTGATCCACCTGAAACTGAGGTGAAAGTTCCGTCCCCATTGTTACGGTATAAGTGGCTACCATCCCAATGGTTATATTCTGGAACAAGCAGATCTTCGACGCCATCTCCATCAAAATCACCCCAGCTAGCTCCCCAACTGTTGCCTAAATCTGTTTCTAGTCCAGTATTAACCCCTCGTGAGAACTTCACACTTGGATCATAAATCAGGTTGATGATGGGCAGATCATCGCCACAAGGACGTTGTGCATAAGCACTAACCATAATGTTATCACCTGGTTGATAAGCGACTCCAAGATCAAATACGGCTTGGACCTGCAATCTATTCATACTCACATCGAGGATGCCTTCTAAGCCATAATCTTCGAGCGTGCTGTTATGCTCCCAAGTATTGACGGTAAATTGAGTACCGGAAGGATCGCTCAAATCACTCCAGTTGCTCGTCAATGGATATTTAAAATCAAGCCCATTGGCGGCAGGGGTGATCGTTCCCGAGGAGGGTAAAGTAAAGACTAGATAAATGCTGTCTACATGGGCCTTCTGAGCACTCAATACCTCTACGTTGACCTGTACTTGCCCATCACATACATCCCCGATGGTGTTGCCGTTGATACGCATTTGCATCTCTGATTCTTCGGGTTCTACACTCAAGGTAAAAGTGCTATATGGGCAGGAAAAGGCCGAGAATTGAGTTGGATATCCGGCACATTCGTAGCCAGCATGCACTACCAAATCCTGTGGACTACATTGAGTGTAGGCTGCCGTGATTAAATATTTCTGGGTGGTATTGGTACTGATGGCTCCTAGTTGGTAGATATCACTCGTTAGGTCAAGTGTATCTCCTGTGCTTTTGTTGACTACAGACAGGAGTTCTAAGTCTACCCCTGGTTCAACGATATGTAACCAAGCATTGCGCATGCCCGCAGAAGAACTGTTGTTTTTGACTCTTAAGGTCCAAGTAACGGTTCTCATCAAGCCATCTAGCTTTTTGGCTGGAGAGGAAAGTTTGATGCTTGGCGGTTGGAAACGAACATGATCAGGATTGACTGCATACCAGTTGGTTTCGTTGCCTGAGAGGATATCCTGTTCCAGGAACGTGAAGCCCCATACCACATCTTGATAGACATTGGTAGGTACATCGCAAGTAGGAGCGATTTTTACGCTCAATTTACCTTGGTAGC
>CAZHOC010000176.1:0-8258 GCA_964534295.1 uncultured Bacteroidia bacterium
TATGAATCAAGGGCTATTAGATTCGGCGGTAAACGTACTCAGCAGAGCCGAAGCACATGCCGAAAATGCCGGAGATTCCATATTAAATGCCAGGACCCAGTACCTGCTCTATTTTACCAAAATTCGCTTTGGTCCAACAGAAGCCGTGAAAAAGCATCTCGAGAAGGGTCTTTCGCTTTTGGGGCCAGAAAATGTTGACAACTCCCCACAAGTTCATCTCGGCCGGATGCAGCTTTATGGAGGCCTTGGGCTCTATTATCAGAGAAGTGGCAATTTCCCTTTAGCTTTACAAAATTATTTTGAGGCCGAACGAATCGGTAGTAACTATCAATTACCCAGGGATAGGACACTTGCCTCCGTACCAAACAATCTTGCTCTTATCTATTTGGACCAAGAAAACTATGAACTAGCCATAGAGTATTTTCAAAAGGCCCTTGATGTTGCCAGAGATCGAGCCTTATCACCAGGCCTACAAAAGCTAATTGCTGGTAATATTGGTATCGTACATAATCGTATGGGAAATTTTGAGAAGGCTACTCCCTACCTAAATGATGCCCTTGAATCCTACCAAAAGGCGAGGCACAATACTGGGCAAATGCTTATCCTATTAGAATTTGCGCGGCAATACCAATCAAAAAACAATTTTTCAAAAAGTGACTCATTTTTGAGCATGGTAGGGCCTTTGATAGCTAATACCAGCCCTACAAAATATTATCTAGAATCAGTGGTGATGATGGGGCAAAATGCTTTGGCTCAGAACAAAATCAAGCTGGCTAGTCAGCATGCTGAAAGGGCCTACAACCTGGCTCATAATTTGGGCGATCTCAAGTCTCTTGTTTTGGCCACTGAATTGAAAAAAGACTTAAGCTTTCAAATCCAGGATTTTAAGGATGCCTATTTGTTTCAGGAAGAGTATCTTTTGTATTCAGATAGCCTAATCAACGAAAGAAACGTCCGCAAACTAGCTTCTCTGCGTTCTGCCAACACCATTGCGCAACAAGCATTAGAGAATGAAAATCTCAAAAGCCAACAACTCATACAATCAAAAGTAATTAAGCAACAGCAGCTTATCATTGGATTGATTGTTTTAGGACTTTTGCTAAGCCTCTTTTTTATCTATCAGCGGGTACAATTGCATCAAGAGCAAAAGAAGATCAGTGCCCGACTCGAGCGACGAACCGAAGCGCTCCAAATCGCCAAGGCGGAGGCAGAGGAAGCCACCCGCTCAAAAGCGGAATTTTTGTCCATTATGAGTCATGAGATTCGTACGCCAATGAATGCCGTTATCGGCATGACACATCTTTTATTAGATGAAAACCCACGGCCTAGTCAGATTGATCATCTTAAAAACCTACAGTTTTCAGGTAACAACCTATTGGCGCTTATCAATGACATCCTTGATTTCAGCAAGATTAGTGCGGGAAAAATGGAGCTAGAGCAGATCTCCTTTAATCTATTTGAACTGACCAAAGGAGTGGTTCAGGCATTGAGTATTAGAGCGCAAGACAAAGGCATTGAAATTAGACATGAATATGCTTCAAATTTGCAACAGTATTATTTGGGCGATCCAGTTAGAATTGGGCAAATCTTGACCAATCTTTTGGGCAATGCGATTAAGTTTACCGCTGAAGGCTCCGTAAGTCTTCGCCTAAGTAATGGTCCTGATGCGAGCATTTGCTTTGAGGTAATTGATACAGGGATAGGGATCCCTAGAGAAAAACAAGCCCAGATATTTGAGCAATTCTCCCAAAGTGATACCGAAATTACGCGAAAGTACGGAGGCACAGGTTTAGGGCTTGCGATTACCAAAAACCTTCTAGAGCTAATGGATAGCAGCATTAGATTGAAAAGTACAGCAGGTATCGGAAGTACTTTTTACTTTTTCTTGAAGCTCCAAGAAACCCAGTTTAAGCGTTCGGCGAAGCCGAGTCAGACCCTATCCACTATCCAAAAACTGGGAAGCCTCAAAGGTACCCGTGTTTTGCTAGCTGAGGACAATCGAATCAACCAAATCGTTTGTAGCCGTTTTCTGCAAAAGTGGGAGATCGAATATGAGGTGGCAAAAGATGGTACAGAAGTTCTCGAACTCTTAGAGGAGCATGATTACAACCTGATCTTGATGGATATCCAAATGCCCAATATGGATGGGATAGAGGCCACTAAGGCCATCAGGGCATCCGAGGATAAGTCCTATCAAAACATTCCTATCATAGCCTTAACCGCTTCTGTTTTAGATGAATCGATGGAAAGCATCACTGAGGTAGGCATGAGCGATTTGATAGGGAAGCCCTTCGATCCAACCCTTCTATTTCAAAAAATCAATCAATATTCACAGGATAAGTCCTAAATCCTTTAGGCTCAATTGTTAAAGCCGTATTTTGCTTGTAGATTTGCGTGCCCTAATTTTTACCTCTCATGAGCAGAATCGTCGCTATTATCGGCCGTCCCAATGTGGGAAAATCAACCCTTTTCAATCGACTTGTTGAATCGAGACAAGCCATTGTTGATGATATGAGCGGCGTTACCCGCGATCGCAATTATGGAGAAGTCGATTGGACGGGACAGACCTTCACAGTGATTGATACCGGAGGGTATGTGCCGGATTCTGATGATGTATTTGAAGCGGGTATCAGAGAGCAGGTACACATTGCCATGGAGGAAGCTGATTTGCTCCTTTTTGTGGTGGATGCCCGTGCCGGAATACTTCCCCTTGATGAGGAATTTGCCAAACTAGTACAACGAAGTGATAAAAAAGTCATCCTAGTGGCAAATAAGGTTGACTCTTCTAATCAAAAAGATGACCTGTATGAATTTTATGCCTTAGGCTTAGATGATCTTGTGGGCATCTCCGCTGCAAATGGAGGGGGCACAGGCGATCTCTTAGATTTAGTGGTTGAGTACCTGCCAGAAGAGCAGGAAAAAGAAGAAGAAGAGGGCGTCCCTCGCTTTGCAATTGTTGGGCGACCTAATGTTGGCAAGTCCAGTCTTATCAACGCACTTGTAGGCAAATCTGCTAATATCGTAACCCCGATTGCAGGAACCACTCGAGACAGTGTTGATACCCGCTATAATTCTTTTGGTCAGGACATCGTTTTGGTTGATACGGCTGGTCTACGTAAAAAGGCCAAGGTCAAAGAAAATATCGAGTTCTACTCTACTCTACGCACAGTCAGGGCTATTGAGGATTGTCATGTAGGGATATTGTTGATAGATGCTAGCTTGGGAATTGAGCAGCAAGACGTTGCCATTTTTGGATTGCTAGTCAAACAAAGAAAGGGCATCGTAATCCTCGTCAACAAATGGGACTTAATAGAAAAGTCCACCAATACTGCTCGTGACTTTGAAAAGGTCATTCGTGAAAAAATCGCTCCCTTCAACGATGTACCCATCATTTTTGGCTCAGCAGAAACCAAACAAAGACTGCTCAAGGTCCTAGAAGAAGCCAATGCTGTATATCAGCGTAAGGAGCAAAAGATTTCTACCAGTGAGCTCAATGAAGTGATGCTTGAAGCAGTCGCCCGACACCATGCTCCAGCTCATAGAGGTCGTATCATTCGCATCAAATACGTAACCCAGATTCCTGCCAGCGTTCCAACCTTCCTATTTTTCACCAACCATCCTGAGCATATTCAGGAATCTTATAAGCGTTACTTAGAAAATCAATTGCGCAAGCATTTTGATTTCTCCGGAGTCCCGATCAACGTTTTCTTCCGTAAAAAATAGCCTTACTCTGCCATACGAAGCATTTGGGGACAATATAGCATAAACCCTATATTGCCATTCATCCTACCTAGGTAATAGATACTTTTTAAGCCGTTTTAAACCTTTGGACATTTTCTTTATCTAAAGGAAACGCCACCATTGGTATCAGACTAACGCTAAAGATCGACTACTATGGATGAACCCACCCTTTTGCAGGAGACCAAAGCTTCTCCTTTAGAGACCTTTCGTACGCAGTCAACGCTCAATCCCTATGCTGGGAATTGGGGTTACGAAGAGGCAGCCCACCTTTTGCGTAGGTGTCTTTTTGGACCGACGCATGCTGAGATTCAACAGGCCGTTACAGATGGTTTAAGTTTGACCTTGGATAAACTTTTTACTCCAGAGCCTGCGGCTCCGCCGCCGCTAAACGCCTATTTTGATAATGATCTCCTTGTACCCAAAGGACAAACATGGATAAATGCTCCTTTTGGACCGGGTCTTAATAGTTACCGTCGCAATAGCCTGCGCTCTTGGGTAACAGGACTGCAGATTAATCAAGGTGTTTCCTTGACAGAAAAGATGAGCTTATTTTGGCATAACCATTACCCTATCGAGTCAGGCGTGGTGAATGATCCTCGTTTTCTTTATCGGTACTTTAAACTCTTACGAGATAACGCCCTTGGTAACTTTAAAACCCTAACGGAGGAAATTACCATAGATCCGGCCATGCTTCGCTATCTCAATGGCAATCAAAACATTGAGAGCTCGCCCAATGAAAACTATGCCCGTGAGCTATTTGAACTCTTTACCATCGGCAAGGGCCCTCAAGTCGCACCCGGAGATTATACCAATTATACCGAACAGGACGTGGTCGCAGCAGCCAGAGTATTGACAGGTTGGGATGATGAAGGCCACAATAGTGCTACCAATCCGATTGAAGCGCGCTTTCTGAGCCAAAGACATGATACCGGAGACAAAGTCTTTTCCGCAGCTTTTGGTAATCAAATGATATCAGATAATGGAGATCAGGAGTATAAAGATTTAATCGCCATGATTTTTGGGCAAGTCGAAACCGCCCGATATATCTGTCGCAAGCTTTATCGCTGGTTTGTTTACTACAAAATCGATGCACAAGTAGAGCAAGATATTGTTGAAAATATGGCCCAGACCCTGGTCAACAATAATTTCGACATTTCGCCCTGCCTACGAGAGCTTTTGGCCAGCGAACACTTTTTTGATCCGCTCAATGTGGGTTGCCTAATCAAAAATCCCATTGATTTTAATATCGGACTCGCCCGTCAATTCGAATTGGAAATACCTGATGCTGCTACGAGTCTAGAGTCCCAGTATCGGCACTGGCTGCAGATCTATTACAATTGCACCGTAATGCAAATGGGCATGTTTGCCATGCCTTCGGTCGCCGGCTGGCCGGCCTATTATCAAGTGCCTCAGTACCATCAAAATTGGATCAATTCAGTAACATTACCGGAGCGCAGTAAGGTGGCTACTAAGTTTGCCTCTTCGGGCTATACGAGAACCCAAATCAGGGTTGAAATTAAGCCACTAGATTTATTGCATATCCCCTCGAATGCGCCAGATCCTAATGCGCTGATCACCGATTTTGTGAAGCTTCTCTTTCCACAGCCTATAATCCAGGACCAGCTAGATTTCCTCAAAGAGGTCTTAATCCCAGGGTTACCAGACTTTGAGTGGACAGTTGAATACGACGCCTACCTGATCGATCCTAATGATCAGAACTTGGCCAATTCGGTCGAAGCAAAACTTAATTCCCTTTTGGATACCATGATGAACATGGTAGAATATCAACTCTCCTAATACCATGAAAAGAAGACAATTTCTCCGCAGAAGTGCCACAGCGGCCAGTGTTCCTTTTTTATTAGGAGGGATTCCACTTTCCGCCTTAGGCAGAAATCAACAGCTAGAAGCCCTCACAGCAGCTGCTGAGGATAGAGTACTGGTTTTAATTCAGCTCAATGGCGGTAATGATGGACTGAATACCCTCATTCCGCTTGATCAGTATAGCACCCTCTCTACCGCAAGATCCAATATCCTGATCCCAGAAACCCAAGCCCTTAATCTCACCACTGAGACAGGCCTGCATCCAAGCATGGCACCGATAAAGGGCCTATATGACAACGCCAAAGTAGGTATCATCCAAAGCGTTGGCTATCCTGATCCCAATTTCTCCCATTTTCGGTCGACCGATATTTGGACTTCTGGTTCACCAGCCACCGAGACTTGGGAAACCGGTTGGCTGGGTCGCATGCTTGATATGGACCACCCCAATTATCCGGATGGCTATCCCAATGCCACCCACCCAGATCCTTTGGCGGTAACTATTGGGTCTGTAGTATCTACAACTTGCCAGGGGGTTACCACTAACCTTGGGATGGCAATCAAAGATCCGGCTGCTTTTCAGCAATTGCTTAATGGCGGTACCGCACCGGCCCCAAATACGCCTTATGGGGATGAGCTGACTTATCTGCGACAAACGATGAATGCGACCAATCAATATTTATCGGTCATCCAAAGCGCAGATACGAATGGCAACAACCTCAGCAGTCTTTATGACACCAATCCCAGCCGCTTGGCAGAGCAACTCAAAATTGTGGCTCGCCTGATCTCAGGTGGCTTGCAGACCAAGATTTATATCGTCAGTATGGGCGGTTATGATACTCATGCCAATCAAGCTGATCCTACCAATCCTATTACCGGAGCTCACGCAGATCTATTGGCTGAGCTTGCTACCGCAGTTGAAGCTTTTCAGGATGACATCCAGCAATTGGGGATAGCGGATAGAGTATTGGGTATGACCTTTTCCGAATTTGGGCGCAGAATTGCCTCCAATGATAGCGACGGAACGGATCACGGGGCAGCCGCTCCTTTATTTTTGATTGGCAATAAGGTCAATCCACAGATATTGGGGACCAATCCAATCATCCCAGCAGTCGTTGATCCTAAGGATAGTCTGCCAATGCAGTATGATTTCCGCTCCGTTTATGGCTCAGTACTGATGGATTGGTTTTGTGTCCCTGAAGCAACGGTGAAGAATCTACTATTTGAGGATTTCCAGCATTTGCCCATCCTGACAAGCAATTGCTTTAATACCTCCGCAGAATTTGCGCCCGAAGATCAGTTAGTCTTGACGCAAAACTATCCCAATCCCTTTAGCGCAGAGACCCGAATCCGATTTGAAAGTCAAGGAGGAGAAGTGCTCATACAATTATTCGATGGGCGTGGCAGCATGATTGCCAGTCTTGCCAATCAGTATTTTCCGCCTGGCAGTCATGAGCTAAGTGTAGACGGAACTACTTTGAGTAGTGGTGTTTATTATTGTCGGATGCAGCATCGCGATCAAACGGCGAGTATCATGCTGGTGAGACAATAGAGTGATTGTGAGGGGTTTTACTGCTGCGCAGAACGCTCATCCCTAGAATGAAATTTTAGAATCGTATGATTTGTAGGGTCGCAAAATTTTGCGACCCTACGTTTTTATAAAATGTTTTTTGACACGACTTTGGTGACGCTAACTGCATCCATAGTTTAATTTGGGGGTAGGCGTTTTAAGCAACGGTATGATCCAATAAAGTTCCCTCGACTGCCGCTCGGGATGACAAAGATAGTTTTCAAGACAAGCTAATAGTCATGCTGAACTCCACCGAAGCAAATAGTGAGATAAGCGTTCCGCGCAGCGGTAATAAAAACAAAAATCGCCCATGTAATTGAAAGGCGAATCTCTAAAATTGAAAAACGCGAGGAAAAGACCTCGCGCTTTTTCATCTATGCTACGTATGTAATTTCAGAATTGATTACAATGTTTACATACCAAAACTGTGCCGAAATATAAATGTCCCACTAACTTTTCGTCCTTCATAGGTAGCAGGACGGAAGCGCAACATTCTTACATAGGCTTCGACGGGTAGTTTTAGTAATGGATGGCTATTGCCAATCACCTCATGTCCAGCGTAATTTCCGTTGGCATCTACAAATACTTTCAAATTGACCTCCCCTTTTATGCCTCTTGTACGAGCTGTCTTTAGATAAGGAATTTGAGTCCTAACCTGAGAGATATTAAGCGGTTTGGGCGAACTATCGAGCTTAACAGGCACATATTGAGCCCTGGACAGCATTTTGTCGTCATCGCCTGTGCGAAGAGAGACTGATAAAATCAGCGCTACAATAGTAAATAGAATCCAAATTGATCGGTGGTAAGAATACATAAGCAAGGGAAAGAAAGCTACGGGAATGAGAACATTACACTTTCTTTAATCAAACAACATGCCACGCCGATCAAGTTTTTGTTTCGTTTTTGGTCAAAATCTTACAGCCCCATTTAAAAGAATTTTCTTGTATAAATGGTCAAAAAAAATCCCCTGAAAGACAGCAGACTTTCAGGGGTATCAAATGAAAACAAAATAATTCTTATTTAGCTCGGATAGCGAAAGCGAAATGGGATGTTAACCCAATAGGATACAGCCTTACCATCACGGCGAGCAGGCAAAAACTCCAAGGCCTTTACATGCTTTTCAACTTGA
>CAZHOC010000177.1:0-8255 GCA_964534295.1 uncultured Bacteroidia bacterium
GGTATAAACCCGTACAGAACCAAAGCCATTGCCATGATCATGCCCGGGAGCAGCTGCTACCAAGCTTAGGCCATCATCAGACAAGGCAATGCTACTACCCAAGAGTTCGGCAGGGCCGAATCCCAAAATATCACTGCCCATTTGTACCCAACTATCGTTTTGCCACTGCCAGACTTTGACTTGACCGGCATTGGTACCTCCGGCATCATTTTGAGAGCTACTGGCTGCGATGATAGTGCCGGCAGCATTGATGCTCACGCTAGTGCCAAATTGATCATCAGCCATGTCGCCATCAAGATCAGCTCCCATCTGCGTCCAGGCATTGTTTTGAAACTCAAAAACTTGTACTTGGCCAGCCTCAGATCCATTGTCATTATTGTTTCGAGCGCCAACCACTAAGCGATTGCCATTAGCGCTCAGGTCTAAACTGAAGCCAAATTGATCGCCGATGCTTCCTCCCGTGATAGTAGCACCTTGCTGAACCCACTGACCTCCCATAAGTTTGTAGACACGGGCATGGCCAGCCGGAGTACTAGAACTACCGCCTAAACCGCCTAGCGCCAAGGTGTTACCATCCCCACTGAGACTGAGGGAAAAGCCAAATTGATGTGCGATTTCGGTACCATCTATATCATTGCCTACTTGCGTCCAAACGCCTCCAAATTCATGATAAACTCGTACCTGTCCAAAATCATCATCGAATAAAGGGGCTCCGACAGCAATGGTTTTGCCACTCTGATCCATAGCTACTGACCAGCCAAAATTATCATTCGGAGCATTGCCGTCAAGTTGTGCCCCTATTTGATTGAATTGCGCGGAGGTAGACTGAAAAAGTAAGGTAAGGGAAAAAAGAAAAAGGGTTGTAGTTTTCATAAGAATGAGTCTTTTGCCTGAGTATGGAAAATTGCGGCTACAAGTTAACAGATTGTCTAAGATCGGATAGAAATATGCCTACCTTTGCAATTCAACGCGACTCCCGATATGCTGCAAGAAAATGTATCGCTCCAAGCCTTTAACACCTTTGGTATCGACGTCAAGGCTCGATGGTTCATTGAGATTGATAGTGTGGTTAAGGCTACCGAATTTTTGGTTGATAATCTCAATGCTGGACAGAAAGTATGGATCCTAGGTGGAGGCAGTAATCTTCTGTTAAAGAATGACTTAGAGGGACTGGTGCTTCGCAATACCATCAAAGGTAAGGAGGTGGTCAGAGAGACTGAGGAGCATGTTTACCTTAAAGTCGGAGCAGGCGAGAATTGGCATGAATTGGTGCTGTATTGTCTGGAGAATAATTGGGGAGGGATTGAAAATCTTTCTCTCATACCGGGTAATGTAGGGGCAGCTCCCATTCAAAATATCGGCGCCTATGGAGTGGAGCTAAAGGATGTCTTTGTGGAGCTAGATACGCTGTCTTTAGCTACGGGAAACCCCAGGAGGTTTAAGGCTGCTGACTGTCAATTTGGCTATCGAGATAGCTATTTTAAAAGAGCCGGCAAGGGCAAGTTTTTGATCACTTCGGTTACCTTACGGCTTAGCAAAGCGCCTCATCAACTCAATACTTCTTATGGAGCGATCGAAAGTGAGCTAGCGGTTCTAGCTGCTCCGCATACCATCCAACAAGTAAGTGAGGCGGTAATCAAAATCCGCCAAAGCAAGCTGCCAGATCCCGCGGAGATTGGCAATTCGGGAAGCTTCTTTAAGAACCCTGTGATTGCGGAGAGCGCCTTCGCCGAACTCCAACTCGCATACCCGAAGGTTCCTCATTATCCCCAGCCCGATGGGCAGGTTAAAGTCCCAGCAGGCTGGTTGATCGAGCAGGCCGGATGGAAAGGCAAACGGATTGATAATTATGGGGTCCATGCCAAGCAAGCCCTTGTTTTAGTCAACTATGGCGGGGCGAGTGGCGCTGATATTTATGCCTTATCTGAGCAAGTCTTGCAATCTGTAAAGGCAAAATTCAATATCCAGCTGGAGCGAGAAGTAAATGTTTGGTAAGTGAAGCCATAAATTTACTATGGAGGTGGATCGCATAAAGCAGGCGCTTTTCTAATGACAACCAATTTGCCCTCGGTGTCGATTTTTACTCGCCCATACCCCTCCATAATCCCTAAAATCATTTTGATTACTCTCCCTTCATCTCCTCGGGAGTTATTATCTCAAAAGAGTTCTAAAAATTAATAGGTTGCTATCAAATAAATAATTCCCCAAGGGTAAAAGGATCCTTGGGGAATTATCAATTTTAAGAGAAACTATTTTCCTTCCTCTTGCAATCGCAAGACTTTGAATTCTGTCCGTCGATTGAGCTGTTTATTTTCTTTATTATCGTTGGGCGCGATGGGTTCGTTTTCACCGTAGCCCTTGGCTACCATACGAGTATCGTATACGCCTTTTTCTTGGAGGAAGTTGACCACAGACTGAGCGCGATTTTGTGAAAGCGTCTCATTATGGGCATCTGAACCATCGCTATCGGTATGACCCGAAATCTCTACTACCAGCTCCGGATTGGTCTCCATGACTTCTAACAGTCTTTCCAATTCTTCGACTGATTCGGCTCTAAGGGTGGCTTTATCTACATCATAATAGATGTTTTCTAGTACGATCTTGGCCCCGGGGATCAGAGGATCCAACCAAATGTCATGCTCATAGTCAACTCCATCTTGATACATTGAGTCAGTTATGTTGACTTGGGACAGATGGAAGAAATAACCCTTAGCCGTGGTGCTAAATTCGTACTGCCCGAAGGGCAGACAGACTTTATAATTGCCTTCGGCATCTGCTTGCACTTCTTTTTGTGCAATACCAATCGCATTGCGCACCAAGATGTTGGCCATAGGCACGGGCATTTCTGTTTGTACGTCTCGCACTATGCCTACTATACACATGCCTTCAGGTGCCTTTTCTGGCTTCAAAAATATATTGTGGCGTAGCCCTTTACCCGCATGATGTTCTTCTAGATCGAAGTAGGTGTCGCGTGGATGGTAATTTTCTTTCTCGCTTTGAAAGTGATAGTTGGTGCCAAAAGGTAGCTCTTTCCGAAAGTTACCCTTAGCATCCGTGAAGAGACTATCAATGATCTGACTTTGATTGTCTGTCAATAGGAGACGAGCCTCTCGCAGTACCTGGTTGGTCTCTTCATCTCTAACCTTGCCATATACAAAGGCAGTTGTAGGGCGAACTATATAGATATCTTTTTCCAGATCTTCCTCCGGCATTTCAAATTCTTCGACATGCACGGGAAGCCCTGGCGCTCTAACGACAATTTGATAGGTACGGTTTGGACTGGGGCAAAATCGATAATCTCCTTCTTCAGAAGTATACTTCGTTTCGAGACTTTTTCCTTCCTCGTTTTGCAAGCTGATTGGTACGTTTGCCAAAATTTCTTTCGTATCGCCATTGTATACTTTTCCAAATATGCAGGCATCATTGTCTGGATTATTCTCAGGATCAATAGAGATATTGCGGTGGACATTGATCATGTGATCGTTGATGGAGGCCGTAACCACATCTTCATCCCCATCGCCATCAAAATCGCCTGCCGCTACGGCAGCATTCCAATTACCCGAACCCATTGCTTGCCGCTCTCCCAATACTCCCTTGCCATCATTGAGGTGGAAGCCCATAGAGCGATCTACTGTTGAACAAGTAACGATGTCGAGATCGCCGTCGAGATCGAAGTCTCTTATCACTAGATCGAAATTATGATCTCCAGACATGACCACCTGTTCGCGGGCGAAAACCATCTTACCTTGACTGAGATGGATACAAAGCTTTTTATCTAAATAGGAGGCAGAAGCGATATCTAATAAGCCATCCTGATTAAAATCAGCTAAGCCTAAACCCCAATTAGCGGCTCCAGAACGCAAACTTTTGGCCTTGGCAAAGCTTTGCTTACCCAGATTAGGATGTAGATAAACACGCCCATCGTCACAGCCTACTACTAGGTCTGTGGTACCATCTCCATCGATATCGCCACACTTTACCACTCTAGGGGCTCGCCCCGTCGGAACAGAGACTGGATTAGCAAAGCGACCCTTGCCGTCTCCATAGTGAATTTTCAAGGTATTTAGAGAGACGATCGCTGCGACTAAGTCGAGATGACCGTCTTGGTTGAGGTCAGCTGCGCTAACGTCATGGGCCATCGTTCCGATTTGAAATACCTGCGTTTGGCGTAGCCTTCCCTGCCCATCATTGAGCATAATGGCCAGCTTACCCATCATACTTACCACCGCGACATCTTGCCAACCATCTTGATTGGCGTCAAATACCGTCAATGCTCGATTGTGCTTTAAGCCTTGAAAGGCTGATTTTCGTTCAAATTGTCCACTACCGTCATTGTAGTGGATATTGATCATACCGTCTAGTTTCGAGGCAGATATGATGTCTGGTTTGCCGTCATGATTCATGTCAGCCACCGCCACGCTCCAGTTTTGTTCCCCGGAGGAGTAGGTAAACTTTGGGACAAATACCTTATTCGAAATGTAAATCGTACTGTCTTGACCGGATCGGTTAGTGACCTGAGCGTTCAGCAAAGCTGTCCCTAAAAGCAAGCAGAGTAATAGTCCCAGACTCAGAAATAGGCTCCCTGAGCGGTGACGCATCGAAAAAATGTATGTCATAATTAAAAACCCCAAACGGTGTCTGTCCTATTGCTTTACAATTATGGATATATTCCACTGTAAAAAATAACTGACCTTCTGTAGGAACTTACACCCTCAATACCCGATTAGGGGCAATAATTAGACCACTTATGACAAGGCTCAGAATAGATGAATTATGAAGAATCAGACGGATTTGATATATTTCGTTAAATGTAAATTTACAACATCTGGCCTAGCCTTTGCGTATAAGCATTGAGTTAAGATGAAACAGGATATGCACAACAAATCACAAATAAACCTCCTTCGGCTCAGTCTCGTGCTGCCGTTGTGCCTGCTGGGAAGCATATTATTTGCCCAACAACCGGCCACTGAAGAAGGGAAAGTGCGTAGTAAAAGATTTCGCGTTTATGAATATAAAGGCGAGACCTATCTCTACGGCCAATTAGATGATATCGACATTACCGCTAAGTCGCCTAATATGTGGCAAAGACGTAGAGGTAACCGTCGTCTAGAAAGATATACCCGCCTCCAATGGAATGTCCATAAGGTGTATCCATATGCGCTCAAAGTAGCTGATGTACTCAGAGAAGTTGATGCCGCTATGGCGCAGATGGAAACCGAAGCTGAGCGAGAGGCCTACCTCAAGGAGCGTGAAAGCGGTCTTTTTGGTGAATACGAAGATGATGTCCGCAAAATGTCCCGTACCCAAGGCAAAGTTTTGGTCAAGTTGATCCATCGCCAGACAGGACTATCGGCTTATGATTTGATCAGAAACAACAAAAGCTCCGCGGCCGCAGTATTCTGGCAAGGTATCAGCCGAATCTTTGGTATTAATCTAAAAGCAGATTATGACCAAGAAGCGGAAGAGATGATCGAAGACATCGTCAAAGGACTCGAAACGGGTGGTTATAACATCTATTATAAGCGTTACAACTACCGCTTGAGCTAAGAAAAAGAATAAGCAAAGAGGGTTCTAGACTGATGTTTAGAACCCTCTTTTTGTTTTTAATCCCGAAAGCTTTCGGGACGCGGAATGTTTATCCTTCTCAATGAAATGTATAATCATAAATCTGCCAACCCTTGAGGTTGCGGCGATTGATATCGTAGACCTCGACTCGAATCAATAAAGAGCGATTGTTGTAGTAATAGCGATAATATTCGCCCTTACCAGGTAGACGTCGCTCCACAATTTGGCCATAATCGTTATAGAGGTAATTGTCTACTTGCCGCACATTTCCATCCTTCAACTCTCGTAAGCCAACAATATTACCCTTCGCATCGCGGCGGTAGAGTGTACCCGTCTTGACCTCGCCTTTGATGGTTTGGGTGGTAGTGAGAGCCTCGGTCAAAAGACCGTTATCATCATAGCTATAATTAGTTTCCGCAGTGGTGGCAAGGTTTGTCGCTACTTTACGGCTGAGGCGATTGTCAGCATCATAAAAGAAGGTTCTAACCTCATTGGTATCGAGTCGATGGCTGATTTCTATTTCTTTGATCTTGCGGCCAAGGCTATCATTTTCGACCAGCGTATAACCATCGCCTTTCATGTTGCGTTTGCTGATACGGTCTAATTCGCCTTTTTCATTATAGCTATAGCGAAATTGCCTCCCCATAGCGGTGGCCGTTGAATCGTAAACAATACGCCCAAAAGGATCAAATTCCATGAATTTATATACGCCTCTGGTCAAGGTGTCTCCCTTATAAACCCGGTAGTTGGTCAGCGTATAAGACTTGACGCCTCTTTGCTGATAGTATCGCTGTAACTCTTGGCTCGGGATAGCCTCGTAGAGCAAAATGGGGGACTGAGCGATGAGGCTGCTAAAAGAAATGCTTAAACCAATAAGCATAAAAAAAGCAATGCGGTTTTTCATACCGACAAAGGTAGTTTTTTGCGTGCAAAAATGCCGAAGATCAGTAAGACTAAGACACCACCGCCTAACCACCACCAAAATTGACTCTTTTGGATATCTAACTCACTATCTTGCCCAATGACTACAAAAGCACTCCAATAGTAGGGATGAGCCAAATCGTGATTGTTAATGTAGGCCTGCTTCGCCTGTTGTAGGGCAAAACTTGGTTGAGCGCCGAGATCAAGGGCTGTATAAAATTCCTCCATCAGGTCTTGAGTGGCCTGATCATTTACCTGCCATAGGCTCATGACAGTAGTACCACAGCCCGCTGCGCGGAACGCTCGTGCCAATGAATATATTCCTTCCCCTGCTTTCAATTTGCCCGTGCCGGTTTCACAGGCCGAAAGCACCGCTAAGCGTGCCTGAAGGGGCAAATGGTAGATTTCGTAAGCAAACACCCGAGCTGTTTCACTAGTATCTCCATTGAGCCATAGGGCCGAGCGGCTGGATTCGTTTTCGTCAGTATAAGCATGAGTCGCAAGGTGAATCACCTGATATTGCTCCGCTTCTTGCATGAATCGATTGCGGCTCGCGGCGGCTTCCACAAAGGCGTCTCCACTCCATTTTTTTGCCATCATTTCGGTGACGGCCTGGTTTTCTAGTTTTCCCGGCTGCGCCGAACGCTCCTCGCTGACTGGTCCCGTGAAGTTGGGGGCAAAGCCACCAAAGTTCTCTGGTGCGGTCGGCAGCGCATCATCCCACAAAGTATGCACTGCATATAAATAGTGGATGGGTGCTCGATGGAGTAGATAGGGGAGTAGCGCAAAGTTTGCGCTTGTTTCCTCGCTAGTTACTAGGCTAGCAAATGGCAAAAAGCCCAAAGGTCCATCTGCGATGATCATAATCTGATCCAGCTGATCTGTAGGCAAAATCCCTCCCAGCAATTGTCCATATAAGCTATGGGCTTGCTTTTGATATTGGGCTAAATCTTGCGCATTGGCTCGTTCTGCCAATTGAGGGTCCCGAAGCTTTTCGATAAATGCAAAAAGTTCTGCTTCTAAAGCCCTTTTGTTGCTAATGGCTTTGTATTGCAGTTCTCCTTGATAGAGGGCAAATATGTGTACTAGCTCATCGGCCCAAAAGTACTCTAACAGTAGTTCCCCTGCCTTTAATCGTTCGAGTATGGCCTTGGGATCTGTAAATACTGCTTCTTCTTTGAGTCGCAGATATTGTGGGTAGTTTGCTTCTATCCTTTGTTGCGCCTTGAGTTGGGCTTTATAAAGCGCAAAGCGTTGGTCTTGGAGTTCGACGGAGTCGGGATAAAGCGATAAATCCTGCTCTGACTGGGCCAAACGATAACGTAATTCTCTTTCTCTGATAATCAAAGAATCAGGAATGCCAGCGCCACTACTAGCATGTTCTTGGCGCAGTTGCTCGCGTAGAATAGCTGCTTTGTTTTTGGCGGCGAAATAGTAGGCCTCTAATAACCACTGGGATTCATTGCTTAGTTGATGCAAGCGCAAAGCATTGGCGATGGCTTTTTCGTAGAGCGGTAATATAGACTGAGAGAGCAAAAGCTTGGCTTCTTCTCCCCAATAACTTTGGCGCATACTATCCGCCAATTGCGTAGCCAGTTGATAGGTGTGGTGAGCCTCAACTAAATGATCGATTGATTGACTTTGAGTAAACCACGCTTCCCAGGTAGAGGCCTTACTTTCCAGGCTTTTGAGCATCTCCTGCGGATAGCTGATACGGTCTAGCCTTGGTAAGTCTGTGATTGCCTTTGGAGTAAAAAGTCCAGAAAGAT
>CAZHOC010000178.1:0-6556 GCA_964534295.1 uncultured Bacteroidia bacterium
ATTTCTTTTGTTGAGCAGATCAAGGGTTTTTTGTGCCTTGGGGGTTACTTCTGCCTCAGGATAAGCCTGCACCACACGAGTCAATATATCGCGCAGACTGTCTTGCTCGCCGGTGAAACCATAAGACATACCCCGCATATAATGCACCCGAGCCATATCGTCTTGAGCGATATTTTGGAAATCACTCGCCTGAGCAAGCAAAAACTCACTAAAGCCTATGGTCGTCTCATACTGTTTATTGCTAAAAGCGGTAAAGACTCCTTTATAAGCATACTTAAATTCTTCTTCCTGTTTGCGTATTTCGCGAGGGTCAATCCCTTGCAGCAGCAGGGCATAGACGGTACTCGGATGGTTGTCGAGGATATATTGTTTGTGGCGATTTGCCCGATTATTGCCTTTGGCCTGATAGAGCTTAAACAAGGCATAGTGCGATTGGAGTTCGTATTCCCCCTTCGGGTAACGCTGCAGTAGATCTTCGTAAGTCTTACGAGCAGAATCTGGCTCATTGAGCTGAGTGCTGTACAACTGAGCGAGACTGTAAAGCGCATCTTCTATCTTTTTGAAAGCTACGCCCTTGTCCTCATCGCTTTTAGGGATGTCTTGATAGTACTTGGCTTTATCCCCGTACTTTTCGATCAAGGCGCTATCTACTTCTGCATTGGCTGCTTCGGCATCATCGCCATTGGCGAACGTTAGTGCCTTTTGACTCCGTCGCCAATTATCTTCATTCTTACGCTGTCCCCATTGTTGTTGGAACTGAATCTTACCCTGGCTGATGGCCGAAGGATTGTCAAAGTACCAGGCCCCTCCAGTTTGATTGCCTGGCCTATTGCGTTGTTGATTTTGCTGATTGAGCAGCGGGTTATAGGTCGGATCATTGTTACGCATGGACTCAAGCAAAGCTTGCTGCTCCTTACGCTCGCGCTCTAATTCTTTGGCCACAATCTGATTGACGACCCGATCCTGTTCTTCTGGCGACATCTCAGCTAGCACCAACATACTGTCCTGATATTGGATAGTATTTTTGTAGGTGATATACTCCTTTAGGGTCTTGGCCAGGCCGGTGATTTCTTTGTATTCGAGAGATTCTTCGGTGATAGAAACTGCTGCGCTATCGTAATAAGCTTGCGCATTGTCATAGTTTTGCGCAGCAAAATAAATCTTCCCTAACTCAAAATAGGAAAGTGCCTTTTGGCGCGCATTACTGGTGCTCGTTCTTATGGAGCGATTGTAATAGTCTACCGCTTCGGTCTTTTTGCCTTTGGCCTGGGCAAGCTTGGCATATTGATAATAGATCTGATCTTGGTATTCGATGTTCTTCTCGTCCTTGAGAAGGGCATCCATATAGTCATAAAGGTCATCTTCACGGATACCCCCTTCGCCGGCATAAAGCTTAGCTACCTGCATCTTGGCACTGAAGCTCAGATCGTAATCATTGGTTTTGCGAGCTACGTAGTTAAATTGTTCGGTAGCGCGGGCGCCTTCGCCTGAGCTAGCATATAATTGTCCTAACAAATAGCTAGCGCGGTTTTTTCTCTCAGTACCATCGATATTGGGGATGGCATTTTCGAGGATTTGGGCGGCCTGTTTATATTCTCCTTGCTCAATAGCGAGTCTTGTGCGGAAGATGCCTAATTCACCTTCAAGATCGGAGCTTAATTCAAAAGTATCGGAGCTGATAAAATACTCGTCCAGTACGCTGAAGGTCATTTCGGGATTGCCATCGAAGTAGAAAGCTTTGGCTTTCCAGAACCAAACTTCTGGGGTGAGTTTAGAGTCCGGAAATTCGCTCAGCACATAATCAAAATTGGTCATGGCGTTGCGATAATCGCGCTGATAAAACCAAGCCTGTCCATTTAAGAAACGGCAGTTGTCGATATATTGACCGTTCGGGTGCTTAAAGATGACAGCGTCGTTTTTTTCAATAATTTGTTGGAGGGATGCTTTCTGTGATTCTGCTTCTTGTTCGGTACCATAGTAGATAACTTCTATGTACCCCTGTTCGGGGAACGTATAGTTGTCTTCCAAGTCAGTGATGACTTGTTTCATGACCTGGTCGGCATTGTAATAGCCGTTGAAGTAAGAGGTCGTACTATGGTATAATCGAGAGGATGCAGTATCCTTTTCCTTAGCGCAGGAAAGGAGTAAGAGCAAAAAGAATATTGATAAATATTGCTTAGATTTGCGAAACACAGAAGGCAATATCATATCGAAAGTTTTATTATTAGGTTGATTATCAGCAAATATATTCAATACTAGCTTTAAGCTAAACGCAATATGGCCCAAAACCTATACAAGCGGATCAAGGAAAAACTGGAGAAAAAATATCGGGTTGAACTGATAGATGATGTTACCTTATATCAAACTCGCCAGTTTGTCATCAAGCCTGTAACGATCTTATGGGCCTCGGCGTTGTTGCTGTTTAGTATCGTGGTAGGCACAGCGGCCTTTGTGATCTATACGCCAACCTTCCATACTTTGATTCCAGACTATCAAAATCCGGATTCTGTGCGGATTTATGGCGAAGAACAACGCTTCGTAATTGATTCGCTAAAAGCTGAGGTTGAAAAAAGGGATATTTTTGCTGCAAATGTATTGAAAATTTTTGGCACTGATTCTGCAATAATGGCTGCTATGGGAGGGCGTGCTTTGCCTGTAGTAGACAATTCTCGCGGTCGTAAAGCCATAGAATGGGAAGATCCGATCAAGCCTGTGGCCGAAAATGTGATTTCCGGCAACGAAGCGGCCGAACCAAAATCAGCCGCTGCAGAGCCGAGTACGCCTCCAACCAAACAACAAACTCCACAGTACTATGCACCACCGGAGACCAGATCTAGTCCTCCGGTAGTAAAAGTTTCGCAAAAGTCCCCCTTGCTCAACCTATTTGCCCCAGTGGCAAAAGGTGAAATGCGAAACCCTTATAGTGAAGCTAAAGCACATTATGGCGTAGATATTGTAGCAGAACAAAATGCACTGATTCTTTCTGTTGCATCTGGTATAGTTGTGATCTCTGAGTATTCAGACGCAAATGGCTGGGTGATAGGTGTATCTAGTGCTGGCAATGTGCTTACATTTTATAAACACAACAGCAGGCTGCTGAAGCAAGTGGGCAGTCCGGTTTTTGCTGGAGAACCGATAGCCGTAATCGGTAATTCTGGAGAAAACTCTACCGGGCCGCATTTGCATCTGGAAGTATGGCATAACGGCGCTCCGGTAGATCCTGCAAATTATCTGGACTTTTAATCAAAAAATTTTAGCCGAATCATGTTTGGAAGTAAGAACGAAAACAGTCGTGAGAGTAGCAGCTCTCCGATCAAGGGAGAAGGAAGACGTAACATCATCTCTGAGGGAACCGTGGTCGTAGGTAACATCAATGCCGAAGGCGATCTACGTGTAGAAGGTAAGGTGATCGGAACACTTGTATGTAACTCGAAATTAGTTGTAAGTGGTACTGGCTACATCGAAGGGAATGTTGATTCTCGCGTAGCAACTGTAGAAGGAGAGATCAAAGGTAATGTCGTAACCCGCGAACTCCTTACTATTGACAAAACTGGAAAAATCTTTGGTGATATCTTTACTCAGAAGCTCGTTGTCCAAATGGGTGCTGTCTTTACTGGTAGCTCTAAAATGGCCGAGGCTGCAAAAGATGTCCTCACTCAGACTCCACAGCGTGCAAAAGATTTACTCGCTAAATCTAGCACTCGCGTAGCTAGTAAGGTAGACGATAAAAACTCTGCCAATCGCAAAGTTGGCAAAGCCAGCTAAGCTAATTTCTCTTGCCCAAACATAAAGCATCTAACGACTACCTCCGATATGCAGGCCTGGGTTTTGAAATCCTGGCCTGTATCCTTTTATTTGTGGGTGCCGGATACAAATTGGACCAATGGTTAGAGACTGAAAAGCCTTGGTTTACGCTCGCTCTTTCCTTGCTTGGCTGTGCTATGGCCATTTATCTTATGATCCGGCAACTTAACAAACCCAACAAACCGTGAGTATACCTCGCTTTTTAATCTTTTTTACCATTATCGCTGTCGTCTTAATAGGCTCAGCTTGGCTCATTTCCACCTATTGGATTACAGAAGCCGATTTGGGTTTTATGATCGCTGCAATTTTAGTCTCTTTTATTACAGGGGGGCTAGCCTACATTATTACTTACCAAGGACTAGACAAAAGTACCCGCCAATTTTCAGCAATGCTGGTTTTGGGTATGTTTTCCAAACTTCTTATCGGTCTGATAGGAGTTCTAGTCGTCGCCGTTGAGTTTAAGCCAATGTTAAAATCTTACGTCTCAACCTATATGTTGACGTATTTTGTTTTCACTGCGTTTGAAGTTTATGGCTTAATGCGTAAATTGCGCGCCTAATTCAAAAGGCAACCCCATTTTTGGGGATAACAATTTACAATGGCGTTACGTAAATCTTTAATTTTCACCATATTAGCTCTCTTTTCGTTTACCCTCCTACAGGCCGACGAGCCTGGCGAAAAGAAGAAGCCGCAAGAGCCTAAAGAAGCCATCTTGCATCACATCCAAGATGCGCACGATTGGCATATCACTGACATTCCAACAACTGGCGAAGATGGGCATACACACCTCAAGCCAATTGCTCTCCACCTCCCATGGATGTTTTGGAGTAGTAAAGACGGATTTGTCTTTGCTTCTGGCACCGATGAGTTGTTGGAAATGGGCTATGCTCCGGTTCATGAGCACCTCGTTCCGCTGAAAGCAGGAACCGAAGTACATGCCGACGAACATGGACATGTGCACATGACTGATGAAGAAGCTGAGGCGGTGAGAGACCAAGATGTGAGTGTCTTAGATTTCTCAATTACGAAGACCTCTTTCCAAATGATCCTAATTGGATTACTGTTGGTACTCGTCTTCACCTCGGTAGCGCGTTCATACACCAAACGCGAAGGCCAAGCGCCAAAAGGCCTACAATCTTTCTTAGAACCAGTAATTGTCTTTGTAAGAGACGAAGTAGCTAAGCCTTATCTAGGAGATAAAGCGAATGCCTTTCTGCCTTACTTACTGACGCTCTTCTTCTTTATCTGGTTCGCCAACCTATTTGGTTTGACTCCATTCAATTCCAATATCGCGGGTAACATTTCGGTTACTGCGGCATTGGCGATTTTGACTTTCATATTGACTCAAGTCAACGCTTCTAAAGATCACTGGATCCACGTATTCAACACTCCTGGCGTACCGGGTTGGTTGAAGTTTGGTATTCCTTTGATGCCAGCGGTTGAATTCTTGGGACTATTTACTAAGCCTTTTGCCTTGGCAGTACGTTTGTTTGCCAATATCACAGCCGGCCACTTTATGGTGCTCGGTCTAGTGAGCTTGATCTTTATCATGGGTAATGAGGGCACCAACTTTGGCGGAGCGATGGCGATCATGCCTCTCTCAGTCTTGTTTACTATCGTCATTTTCTTGCTAGAGATGATCGTGGCTATCGTACAGCCATTCATCTTTACGCTATTGACGGCGGTGTTTATCGGTATGGCGATGGAGTCGCACGATGATCACCACTAAAATTGCCATCATATTTATCACTATCTAATATATACAAAATGGATACGATTGGAATTATGGGTGCAGGTATCGGAGCAGGTCTAGCTGCTATCGGTGCTGGTATGGGTATCGGCCGTCTTGCTGCCGCTTCTGTAGAGTCTATCGCTCGTCAGCCAGAAGCAGCTGGAGACATTCGTGGTGCGATGATCCTTACTGCCGCCTTCATTGAGGGTGTTGCCCTATTTGCTGAAGTAGTTTGTCTTTTGGCAGTACTTGGCTAAACAAAAAAAAGCCGGGGGAATGCCCCGGCTACTTTTGACCAAAATCATTGTTAAATATATATCTGATGACCCCTCTTAGTATTATCACGCCAGAATTCGGACTCTTCTTCTGGTCAACGTTGATCTTCCTAGTCTTTTTCTTCATTCTACGCCGTTTTGCGTGGAAGCCGATCATCAACGCGTTGAATCAGCGTGAGCAGTCTATCGAAGACGCGCTTTCTCAAGCTCAAAAAGCGAGAGATGACATGGCACAATTGAGTGCCGATAACGAGGCCTTGCTCAAAGAAGCTCGTCAGGAACGTGATAAAATCATTCGCGAAGCCAACGACATCAAAGAACGCATCATCGCTGATGCCAAAACTGCTGCCGCTGAAGCTGAATCAGTTGAACGTGAAAAAACACGCCAATTGATCGAAAATGAAAAGCGTTCTGCGCTAGCAGAAATCCGCGACACCGCTGCCACTATCGCAGTAGAAGTAGCTGAAAAAATCCTCCGCAAAGAATTTGCCGACAAAGGTCAGCAAGAGGACTTTGCCAAAACTCTAATCGGAGAGCTAAGCGATAATTAATAAAGAGTAGCTAGTATTAAGTAAGTAGTATTAAGACAGCTGTACTAACTACTATTTACTTACTACTTAATACTAAAAAACTATGGTTGAAGATCGCATTGGATATAGATATGCCAAGTCTGTCTACAGTCTAGCAGACGAGCGCAAAGAAACAGAAGCGGTACGTGATGATATGCAATTGATCACCGATACGG
>CAZHOC010000178.1:6566-8201 GCA_964534295.1 uncultured Bacteroidia bacterium
AGATCTGCTGATCCTGCTGCAAAGCCCCCTCGTGGCAACTTCCAAAAAGCAAGCTATTATTTCAGCTGTATTTGGTAAGGAGCTTAAAACAGAAGTAGTGAAGAATCTACTGGAAATCGTTACCCGCAAGGGACGTGAACAGTTTATTCCCAATATCGCTAGTGCCTTCCTCGCACTTTATGATCAAGAGCATAAGATCCTGCGGGGAACGCTTACCTCTGCTACTACCATGGATGATACTGTGATCGCTGAGATCAAGAAGATCATGGAAGAGCGCAGTGGTCAGACACTAGAAATCGAACATGCTATCGACGAAGATTTGATCGGTGGCTTTACCCTCAAAGTAGGAGATAATTTATTTGATGGTAGCATCGCCGGTTCTATCCGTCGTGCTCGCCGTGAATTCATAAAATAAGGGTTGAAGGATTGAATAGTTGAATGATTGAATTAGTGAATGCTTGAAACACACACTCAAACAATCCCAAATCAATAAATCAACCAATCATCTCTTCAACAATTTTAAAAAATCAACAATTCTTAAAGCAATAATATGCCTGCAGTAAGACCCGATGAAGTTTCTGCGATCCTTAGGGAGCAGTTGTCCAACTTCAAGTCCTCGAGTGAACTAGAAGAAACAGGAACCGTCCTCCAAATTGGTGATGGTATCGCCCGTATCTACGGACTTAGCAAAGTTCAAGCTGGTGAATTGATCGAATTCGAAACTGGTTTGAAAGGAATGGTACTGAACCTTGAGGAAGACAATGTCGGTGCAGTACTTTTTGGTGATTCCGAAGGAATCAAAGAAGGCGACACTGTACGTCGTACAGGTAGCATTGCCTCTCTCAAAGTTGGAGAAGGTTTGCTAGGTCGCGTTGTTAATCCACTTGGTGAGCCAGTTGACGGCAAAGGCCCTATCGAAGGTCAGCTATATGATGCTCCTTACGAGCGTAAAGCTCCGGGTGTAATCTTCCGTGAGCCAGTAAGTGAGCCACTCCAAACTGGTGTTAAGGCGATTGATGGTATGATTCCAGTGGGTCGTGGTCAGCGTGAGTTGATCATTGGAGACCGTTCTACTGGTAAAACTGCAATTGCGATTGATACGATTATCAATCAAAAAGAATTTTATGATGCTGGTGAGCCAGTATTTTGTATCTACGTTGCCTGCGGTCAGAAAGCTTCTACCGTAGCACAAGTAGTAAAAGCACTAGAAGACAATGGTGCCATGGCCTACACAGTAGTAGTTGCCGCTCCTGCTTCTTCTCCTGCTCCGATGCAGTATTTTGCTCCATTTGCCGGTGCTGCGATTGGTGAGTTCTTCCGCGATAGTGGGCGTCCAGCTTTGGCTGTATATGATGACCTTTCTAAGCAAGCGGTAGCTTACCGTGAAGTATCTCTCCTTCTTCGTCGTCCTCCTGGACGTGAAGCATATCCTGGAGACGTATTTTATCTCCACAGCCGTCTACTAGAACGTGCTGCAAAAGTGATCGACAATGATGAGATCGCTGCGAACATGAATGACCTTCCTGATAACTATAAAGATATCGTAAAAGGTGGTGGTTCATTGACAGCCCTTCCAATCATCGAAACGCAGGAAGGTGACGTTTCTGCCTATATCCCGACCAACGTAATTTCGAT
>CAZHOC010000179.1:0-4445 GCA_964534295.1 uncultured Bacteroidia bacterium
CCCTACTTTTTCCTCTTCGGAGACGGGTAGCATTTCATGCAGAAAATCGGGATGAGGGACATGGTCTGGATCTAGAATGACCGTGATTTCTCCATCTGCCAAGTTGCGTAGGGCATAGTTGATATTTCCCGCCTTTGCATTGCTTTTATCCTCTCCTCTGTAAACATGAATGACTCCTAATTGCTCGCATAATGCTTTTAGTTCAGGATCATCCCCTTCGTCGCATAGATAGGTGGTATGAGGGTATTTTACCTTGACCATTGCCTCGAGGGTCTGTTTTATCATTTCAAAAGGCTCCCCCGGAAATGCCGTTGTCAGCATATCCACTTTCCATTGTCGTTCTGAATGGGGAGGGTTTGGTACTTCCATGAAGGAATAGTGCAGCCATTCATGTAAAAGACGCAATACTTTGAAACCCAGGCTGATAATAAGGAGGACAAATAAAGGTAGATAACCTATATTTCTGGATTGGAATAGCCAAGCTGAAAAACAAATAATAGCGGTTAGGCCAATAAGCGCTAGCAACCGAAAATAGATTCGTTCTATTTTGGTTGGAGCTTTGATTTGCAAGGGTTTTTGAGAGTGGCCTAAGGGAGGTGAATTAGGCGTGCATTTTGTGTTATGGGAAAATGCTTGATTTTCAGCTTGCAAAAGATTGATTAAATGAAAATAAGAGATAGCAATATAAAATTTTATTACGGTCTCTGCTAAATATGTCGCCACTTTATTCCATGGAGAGGAAGTTCTTTTGGTATATCAATGTTTGGACAAAAAGAAAGGGTGATCCTATTTTGTTGGATCACCCTTTGATTGGTTAAGAAGCAGGCTTTACTACTCCTTTATGATTCGGCTCCATGAGTGTTGAACTGCGGCTCCATTCGTATAGGAGAATATTTCAACAAAATAAAGCCCTGGTGAAAATCTGCCCATTTGGACTTTGAACGAGTTTTCACCAGCATAGATGTTGACACTCTTTTGTTCTAAGGTTGCCCCATCTACTTTGCTAACTCGGATTGTGGCTGAGCCAATTTCGGCACTAGCGTTACATTTGATGTTGAGCGTATCCACTACAGGGTTGGGATAGAAATTACAGCTAACCTGGGCACGATTCCCGTCGATTACGATAGTCTCGACCTCTGTAAAGCTGAATGATCCATCTAAGTCTACCTGCTTAATTCTATAGTAGGAACGACCTTCCATCGGACTAGTGTCTACGAAAGAATATTGAGTGGTAGTCGTACTATCGCCTTTTGAGTCTACTTGGCCAACTCTTTCAAAGGCTACTCCGTCAAGGGAGCGCTCAACTACAAAATGCTCATTGTCTGATTCTGTGGCGGTTGCCCATTGGCAGACTGCTTCCCAATTTTCATTTAAGGTAACATTAAAGCCAAGGAACTCAACTGGGAAGCTAACTGCGTCATCGCAGAGTGGATCAGCTACGAAGTTGTAGGTTCTACCATCAGTCGGGTCCACAAAATTATCATTGATAATCGGTAGCTTTTGACTTTCCCAGCCATCTAATTCGGAGGCAGCCAAAGAGGCGGTATTTGCTCCTAACCAATCTTGTAAAAGAGTAGTAAATACACTACGATAATCATGTTGCCAAGAGGCGAAGTTGTTATCGTTGAGATTGTTTAGATCAGGATTAGTTCCAATTATACCTGGAATAACTGCTTTGCCCATGATCATCATCGGCGCTGCAGTACCGTGGTCAGTACCAAAACTTCCATTTTCAGGAACAGTTCTACCAAATTCAGAGAAGGTTACCGACAATACTTTGTCTTCGATCCCCAATCCTCTGAGGTCATTTTGGAAGGCTCTGAGTGCCTCAGTCAGGTGGTACATCAAGATTGCATGAGTACCCTGAGATGGATCAGAACTTGAGGTTTGACCAGCGTGATTGTCAAAACCACTTAGGCTAACAAAGAAGATTTTCGTTTTGAGTCCACCACTGATAAGGCGAGCAACTGTCTTGAGCTGAGGTGCCAGTGTGTTGTTGTGGAAAACACCACCCCATGCATAGTAAGTCTCTGGGTAGTTTACGGTATTCGTACCCGCATTATAGGCATTGGCTAGGCGTACGCTATAATCATTCGCACCTAACTCCATATTATTGATGAAGTTGATTTCTTTCTCGTAATGCGTAGCATTATTCGTAACGGGAAGCGTTCCACCGGAGTTGGCCACAAGATTCATGTAATAAATCGGGTCGCCACCAATTGGAATACCTACTGGGATGCCGTTTTGGCGGAAGAATCCCATTGCGGTGGTATGATTACCCAACTGAATCCCAAATGGGTCTGGCATATCAGTATTAGGATAACTAGCTGGATAATCAGGGAATCGCTTGTCTAGATATTGACCAATCCAACCTGCACCAGTTTGGTGAGCAGTGTTTCCATCCTTGCCGGACCACCAGATATCAGTACTCTTGAAGTGAGACTTATTGGGATTTGGATAACAAACATCCTGAATGATGTTAAGCTTTCCGTCATCATAGATATCCTTGAGGGCTAAGGCATCAGGTTGCAGCGCAACTTGCTGATTAAACTGAAGACCTGCGTCTAGCTGGGTATATTTTCTTGTGCCAGTATCTCTAATACCAATATTGGGGCGAAGGTTACGATATTGGGCGTACTGGTCAAGTGGAATGAAGGTATTGAGACCGTCGTTACCACCACCAAGCTGTACTACAACCAAGACACGATCATTTACTTCCTCGCATGAGAATTGGTTGGTTGCAAACGAGTTGGCCATGACATTCATGGGAATCCCGTTTAGCAAAAAGGGAGCGGCGATTGAAGAAGTACCAACGCCTTTTATAAAATTTCTTCTATTCATTTTTCTGTAGGTTAAAGATTAAGAAAGGGTTAGCGCGATTAGTACAGTTGGAATTCAGGTGATTGGATAATTGCTTTAATTAACTTCGTCAACTGGGAATGGACGTTAGCGGGATTACCGCTAGCCTTGTAATTGTCCCATTCCATCATCCATGATACTGGGGAGAGACCTTCAAGAAGGACCTCATCGCGGAAATACATCATCCGATCTGGGCTTAACGCTACAGGAAGTAGATAGTCTACAATATTTTGAACCAAATGGTCTGCTATTCTACCACCATCATGTGGTCCCGGATTCCCTTGTGGATCAAATCCGTAATAGGCAGGCATATAAGAGGGATTCTCAACAAAGTAGAGGGGATTGAATCTACCCGGTGCCGGTGCAGAGTTCATATTGGTATCTACCAGCCACTGAAAAATCAAGGCATAACGAGAGGGTAGGGTAGATTGGTTGATCCAATATCGGTTAAACTCAGGTTCTTGATACATAGGCTCATAACCGGCCACCGAACTTGGATTGAATAGAATCATCCCCATTTCTGGTACGTAGATTTGGAAGTAGTGCAACCAGCTCTGAAGTGAGGCTAAGTCTACGTTCGGATCAGGAATATTTGCCCCAAATCCTTTAACCGTGCTATACCAAAGGTCAAGAGGAGATTTAATCAATCCGCCGATAACGTGATCGCCTACTGTTGTATCATCCTCGTCGTAAAAGTGAGCACTATTAAAAAGTTGAGTTAGTACAGGTCCAAACTCATAGTTGTTGGTTCTAAAGGTTTCTGCTAAAGGAATAATGATATCTGCCTCAATATCTGCAGTAATCTCGTAATGCACGAAGTAGCGATAAAGCTTTCTAATGATAAATAAGCTAACCGCATCCTGATCGAAAATCATATCGATCAAATCGTCGATTTCTTGAAGCATACCAGCTTTGTCAGCACGTCCTTGGATGGTACGGTTTCCAAATGCTGCAGAAAAGCTCTTATCACCTGTATCGTGATTAGGTGGATAAGGAAACATTACTGCCCATCCTAAATCAGGATCATACTTAGAAGGATCATTATAATCCCAATTAGTATAAAATCCGGTCAGGATTCTTGCTGCTTCAAGAATATCACCTTCAGTGTAGTTGGTATAGTTTCCAGGACCAATTTGTGGGCCTTTACCTACTGTAAATAGTTCCAAAAGCTCCCTTGCGTAGTTTTCATTAGGGTGGTCTTTGGTACTCTCACTGATGTTGAGAAATAGTCCCATACCATTATCCAAGGTCATTTTGCGAACCAAGGTCTTGTAACTCTTATCAGTATACTCCATGAGGAGTCTTAGATAATAGTAGACATGCGTTCTAGGAACTAGATCGTACTTGATGGTAAGGCAAGTATGTAAAAAGAAGCTGAGGCGAGGAAATACTGTTGGTGGCTTACTTGGATCAAGCGCGTGGTACATCCACCAAGCAATAATTTTTGTTTCTGGCGCAGCGATGGAGCCATCAGGCATCCAAGTAACACCATTTGATGCATCAGCATGGGGAGCCAGGAGAGAATGAGGAGTGAGAAGGTCTTCGACAGCTTGCAAAACAGTCTTGTTTGCAAAGGTCTCAATTTG
>CAZHOC010000179.1:4481-8187 GCA_964534295.1 uncultured Bacteroidia bacterium
CTCGATTACAACCAAAGGCTACTCGACGCAATAAATGAGCAGCCCTTTCGCGGCCAAGGGTACCGCTAACAGGGAGTAAAGAAGGCATAGCAGATTACTCAATTTTTTCAGCACAAAGAGCTATTGCACCAAGGTTTGCATTAGGTGTGATAATTAGAGCTCTTCGAACCGAATAGGTTTTTAGTAAAAAAAATGAAAAGGTATTCGACTCTTAAAACAATAAATCGTTAATACGTTAAATCTAAGTTTACCCCAAATAATTCGATCTAGTTCGATCGTCTTATTTACCTCAAAATTTGCAACAACTGTTCCACAGCGTAAAATTATTTTCGCAATAAATGGCAAATTCTGACATGCCTGAAAAAATGTTAGGGGAGCTGCATTTTTATCCAACTAGCGATGGCAGGCGAGTATTTTAGAGAGCCAGAATGATTAATATGCTCATGATTGAGAAAATCCTTAAAAACGAGCTCTTCTTGTAGAAAATGGTGGTCTAGATTGTGTACGGGCGTATTATGAGCCTTGCCAATCGAATCAACTAGGTGCTGAAATTCCTTAAATCCTTCGTTTTCTTCGATTTCCGCCAGTTGATCCCACCATATTGGAGGATTGACTATAAACGTCTTCATATCGTTTTTATTTGCCAATTCTATCATTTTAGCGAAATATCTTACTTGAGATTCCTTCACTGGAGCTTTTTGCCATGGCACACCTTCCCAATTGGTACCCTCAATTTGATTGTAAACGCTGATGTACCCATGGTAAGAGTTTTCTATTTCTCTATAAGGCTTCTTATTCTTGCCCAATATTTTGTTCACCAATGCCTTGGCCAGGTATTTCTCCTTTGCCGTTTTGAAGAAGTAGGTGGTATAATCAGGATTATCTGACTCACGATATAGATTCAGTACAAACAATGGATCCTGCACCACTAGAGGAGTGTACTTGCCAGCATCCGCTTCAAGTGTGAACATTACAGGGTTGGTTCCCAAAACGAGCACCTTAGGCTTTTGCCCCTTTTCCTCAAGGAGATATTTAAGCGTCTGATAGGTCTCATAGGGAGAAGAAAGAAAAATACCCGCATTAAAAGTCTCTAGGCCGAGACTATCTTCTAAAACCTTTGGATCAAGCGCGTCCGAGATATGCGAATCACCCATCAAAAGGACCTCATACTTGTCCTCAGCCTCAAAAATCTCTGCCTTCGCATCTATAAAGCCTACATAGTCAATAGGCCTGGATGATTGTAAGATCCATACAATCAATCTATCTGTAGCAAATAACAGAATGCTAAAGATGAGTCCTTTTACTAGTAGGCTTTTCATTATTGTCTAGCTATGGTTTGTATACTGGCTCCAATAGATTCGTGCAACGATTTTGTAAATAGGCGAGCTCCCGTAGGATTCAAGTGGACAGGGTCTGAAAAATATTCATTTTCCATCCTGACATATGGCGCGCCCTCTAGCACATGCAAATACGGGTATTGATCCAAGACTTCACGATTGGCAATGAAGCTTTTCTGGCCGATTGGTGCTTCAAGACGTCGCATGAAATCCATTCCAATCAATACGTGTACCTTATTTTCAGTGGCCCATGCGTTAATCTTCTCAAAGATCGGGCCTTCCGTTTGAATGATATGTGGTTCAAACTTGCTGGTATCATCCCCAGCCAATTGATAATCCGCCGGTAGCTTAGCGTCAGGATATAATGCTTGGGAGGCGATAAAGTAATAGCCTCGATTCGCTATCATATCCTCACAACTTTGCTTAGAAATATCATAAAACTCTCCTAAGCTATACCCATTTGTCTTGGCCCTTCCCATAAAGAGAAAAACATTCCTTATATAATTGCGGAAAGGGATAATCTTATCCATCGTTAGAAGTTTCTCTTGATTTTCAAGACTCGCAGAAATTTCCTTTACCCAAGGTCTTTGTAGGACCAATATGTCTGGTTTGACTTCGCTGCGAGAAAGCTGATAAAATACATTTTCTAGATCCTGACCTCCCATCGCGTAATTGATGGAATAAGTACTATTGTTGCTAAGACTATCAAATAGAGAGGGTACGAAGCCACTCAGGATTTTACTATTCCCGATATACATTACTTTGGTTCTGCCTTCGGCGAACGCTATGTCCCCTTCTTTTAGGGCACGTTCTTTCCCTTGATTGATAATCGTTGCTCCGTCCTGGACATAAAAGTTTTGCTGGTTCAGGACAAAAAACAATACATAGAAGCCGACAATGCTGAGGGCAAAGATGATGGAGTTGCGATATCTCATATTATTCATGTTCTGATCCTATTTAAAACTGGAAGTAGATAAATTGTCCAGAACCTTTTGGCGTGAAAAAGACTAAGCAAAAAAGTAAGATATATACGATGGTCCATCGGAAGGCCAGCTTATGCTCATTTAAGAAGTCTGGAAATTGTTTGTCTTTAGAAAGAGTATCCAGAATAAGGAAAAGGATTAAACAACCCATACCCAAGGCAAAAGAGAAGGGGGAATTGGCTTGGACGTTACTCACTAAGGAGAAGCTCCAGGTGTAAGTGGTAGGGTCAAATATTTGTCCCAGGATATAAAAGGCGTCTGTAATGTTTTTCGCGCGGAAAAAGACCCAACCAGCTAGAACCAAAACAAATACTGTGAATACCTGAATAAGATTATGAACCGTCTCATTTCGCGAGATGCCTAAGGTCTTCTTGAGACTATTTCTAGAGTTCTCTGTTACGATGGCAAATATTAAATAAAAGCCGTGTAGGGCACCCCAGATTACAAAGGTCCAATTTGCTCCATGCCAAAGCCCACTTACTGTAAAGGTAACGAAGAGGTTATAGTACCAACGCCATTTGACAGTTCTATTTCCACCTAAAGGGATATACACATAATCTCTAAACCAGGTCGAAAGCGAAATGTGCCACCTGCGCCAAAATTCAGAAATAGACTTGGCAGTGTAGGGTTGCTTAAAGTTCTCCATCAAGTCAAAGCCTATGACTTGGGCAGAACCTCTTGCAATATCCGTATAACCAGAAAAGTCAGCATAAATTTGGAAGGCGAAACAAATCGAAGCTAAAAGCAGCGACAAAGAGTCATGACTAGTCGGAGTACTATAAACACTATCTACAAAAATACTCAAGCTATCTCCGATGATGACCTTCTTAAATAATCCCCATAGGATCAGTTTCAGTCCATTTGTAAGCCGACCGTAGTCGAACGCTTGTCTCTGGTGAAACTGGGGTAGGAGGTGGGTAGATCGTTCGATTGGTCCCGCTACCAATTGAGGGAAAAAGGAGACAAACAAAGCAAATATCCCAAAGTGCTTCTCCGGCTGTTGATTGCCTTTATATACATCTATGGTATAGGATAAAGTCTGGAAGGTATAAAAGCTAATTCCAACCGGTAAGAGATAGTCAAAGGTTGGGACGTCTACGAATATGTTGAATTGATCAAATGCAGCTTGGGCTGATGTGCTAAAGAAGTTGAAATACTTGAAGAAGAAAAGAATCCCCAGATTGGAGGCTAAACTCAAAAGGAGAAATGCCTTCTTCGTGCCTTTATTATCTGAAGCCGCAATTTGACGTGCCGCAAAGTAATCGATGATCGTACTGATAACGATCAAGCTCAGGTACTCCAGTTTCCAGCAAGCATAAAAATAGTAGCTCGCTGCTAGCATCAATGCCCACCTGAATTTATGTGGGATTAAGAAGTAGAGAAAGA
>CAZHOC010000180.1:0-8126 GCA_964534295.1 uncultured Bacteroidia bacterium
CTTATCCTCATTGATCGAAAGGCTAATCTGAGGATATGTGGCATTAAAGTCATTAATAAATAACGGCAGTAGGTATGGAGCCACGGTAGGGATAATGCCTAGGCGTACATCTCCACTCATCTCAGATTCAAAATCAGAAATTATATCCTTGACTTTTTGAGATTCTTGCAAAACAAATCGAGCCTGTTCGACTATCTTTTCTCCTATTTCAGTAGGAATTACCGGCTTTTTAGAGCGATCAAACAAAATTACCCCCAGTTGGGATTCCAATCGCTTGATTTGAGTCGTCAATGCAGGTTGGCTTACATGGCAAGCTTCAGCTGCAGCGACAAAACTACGGTAAATGTCTAGGGCAACGATATATTGGAGTTGTACAAGTGTCATTGTTTAGTAAGCATTACTTATACAAATGTAAAGATTATTTATATAAGTTATACTGTGCTGCTTCGCAGAACGCTTGTCTCTTGGGGCCTATGCAATACACCGTAAAGAATATCAAATATCCAGGGCTAAGCGTTCCGCGCAGCGGTCCACACCGAAGAAATCATAACTCATGTCGATCAACTATTCAAGCCTTTAAAAATTTTTCGCCTGCTTCGCAGAACGCTCATCCCGTAAGAAGGGAATACGATTTCCCCTTTTCAAAAGAATGCTTTGCTGTATATTTGTAAGCAATGAATATTAAGGTATTTCTTTCTGGTCTTTTTTCATTGACCCTTTTGATGCTCTGCAGCCTTGCCTATGGGCAAACTGCCACCGTAAAAGGCAAGGTCATTGATCCGCTAAATCAACCCATTGATAATGTATTAATCAAAGCATTGGGTACTGATTACACGAGTCGATCGACTCCAACTGGTACTTACTCTATCAGCTTACCTGCTAATAACAAAGTATATAAGATCGAGTTTAGCCATCCTAGCTTTCAGACCACCATCTTGGAAATCCGCTTGGTGGCAGGGCGCACCTATGATGAGCCGATAAAGATGTTAGACCGGGCGCTTGAAGAAGTTCAAATCCTCGGGCAACAAGATCCTACCTCCATTCAAGGCCGTGAAGGGATGATGGTAATGCCCATCAGTATTGAGCAGATTCCGGAAATGCCACTGGTTACTTCCCTCGAGGCAGCAGTAAAAGGCATGCCTGGGGTGGCCACAAATAATGAATTCTCCTCTCAGTACCAGGTTAGGGGAGGGAACTTTGATGAAAACTTAGTTTACGTCAATGGTATCGAAATCTACCGCCCCTTTTTGGCACGTTCTGGCCAACAAGAAGGACTCGGTTTCTCCAATCCCAATCTAGCCCAAGGACTTCAGTTTAGTTCTGGAGGCTTTGCCGCCCAGTACGGCGATAAAATGTCTTCTGTGCTGGATATTACTTATAAGGATCCCAAAGAATTTAAAGCAACCGCTGAAATCGGGATCATCACTAATAATATCCATATGGAGGGTAGGAGCAAGAATAAGAAAGAACCTGATCAACCGGGTCGCTTTACTTATCTCATGGGAGCCAGAAGATTTTCTGCTTCTTATCTTCTTAACAGTCTCGAAACTCGCGGGGATTATCGTCCCAACTTTTTGGATTATCAGGCGATGTTTACCTACACTCCAAAGACTCGTTCTAAACTGCCCAAGTATAAGGTAAACAGTGAGGGAGACACCACTGATATCAAATACTTCCCCGAAAATAAACTTAAGCTAACCGCCTTTTTTGCCGTTTCTCGCAACCGTTACGAATTTGAACCCACTGGTCGAGAAACAACCTTTGGGACCATCCAGCAAGCTTTTCGTCTTAGAGTGGCTTTTGAAGGAAGGGAAATTAGTACTTACACCACTGGTTTAGGCGCCTTGATGCTTTCCTATCGCCCTTCTACCCGGATGAATATAGATTATATCGTGACTGCCTTCCAGACTCAGGAAAGTGAACTGTTTGATCTAGAGGGGGGCTATCTACTTGGAGAGGTGAATACCAATTTTGGTTCTGATGAGTTTGGAGAATCCGAGTTTGACTTGGGTATTGGTTCAGAGTTCCGCCACGCGAGAAACTACCTGACCGCCAATGTGCTAAGTGCGCAAATGAAAGGTCGATGGACTAGCGATAATCAATCAACCCATAGAATCCTTTTTGGGCTTAAATATCAGTATCAGCAATTTGATGATAATCTAAAAGAGTATTCTATTTTAGACTCGGCTGGCTACCTCGTTGATACCCTAGGACGCTTTGGCCTGGTTGAGACCATTAGAGGTCAGATCAACCTTAGCTCCGCTTTGTATAAGTCTTATCTACAGTACGAGTGGCAAATGCATCGGAATGTGCTCTTCACTGCAGGGGCGCGATTGGTGTATTATGATTTGCTCGATAAGGTGATGTTTAGTCCTCGAGCACAGCTATTAATTAGTGCCTTCAAAGGGCAGCAGGGCGATCCTTTTCTTCGATTCAGATTGGCTGGTGGGGTTTATCAGCAACCTCCCTTTTATCGAGAATTGAGGCGCTTTGATGGATCCTTAAATCTAGATATAGAACCGCAGCAATCTGTGCATGCTATCTTAGGGATGGAATATCAGTTTGAGGCTTGGGGGAGACCCTTTTTGCTAACGAGTGATGCATATTACAAACGTCTTAGCAATCTGATTCCCTATGAGGTGCAAAATGTGCGAATCCGCTATTATCCTGATGAAGTAGCAGATGGATATGCTTATGGCTTTGATGCTCGCATCAATGGGGAGTTTATCAAAGGGGTAGATTCTTGGGTGAGTTTAGGGATACTGAAGACAGAAGAAGATATCCGGGGGGATGATAAAGGTTATGTGCCTCGACCTACTGACCAACGATTCACCTTTGCGATGTATTTCCAAGATGAGATGCCCATCAATCCTACCTACAAAGTCCATGTCAATTATGTCTATGGTAGCGGAATGAGGTTTGGGCCTCCCGCTACTTTTGAATCACGGACTGCCTATGATTTCCCGGCCTATCACCGAGTGGATATTGGCTTTAGTAAGGAGTTTCGATTCAATCGTCCTAAAGATGCGCCAACTTATGGTTTAGAGTCCCTTTGGGCAACGATAGAGTTTTTCAATCTCCTGCAAAGAGAGAATACTGTCTCCCATGTATGGATAAAAGACCTCCAAAATAATTCATTTGCAGTGCCCAACCATCTTTCTGCCCGTTTGATTAATGCCAGAATTATCCTAAAAATCAGATAAAATCGGCCCCTTTTGCATCAAAATGTTTTGAGAATGCGTATATAATTTCACAAAAGGCTGATTCAGGTCGGGTTTTTGCTAGATGTAGTCCAGGGGATTTCTTGTAAGGCTTTGGGGAAAAGCTCACTAGAAAATTTAACATTAATATTTACCATTGTGTCGACTACACATGCCTAGTTTTATATCAAGAGGGTAATACTAGAAGGATGAATATTTTATTAGTAGAGGATAATCCCGGCGACATTTTGTTGGCCAAAGAAGCCCTGAAAGAAACAGGGATTTTGGATTATTCGCTGCATGTTGTAAGTGACGGGGAAGATGCGCTTCGCTTCTTGTTCCGACACGACGAATTTCAAGATGCGGTAAGACCAGATCTAGTGCTGCTAGATTTGAATATTCCGAAAATCAATGGTCGTAATGTGCTAAAACAAGTAAAAGAAAATAGCACCCTACGGACCATTCCCATAATTGTATTTTCTACTTCAGAAGCACAGCACGATATCAATTCCAGCTATGCCTTGCATGCCAATTGCTATGTGACCAAGCCCGTCGATTATGACGAGTTTGTGCGTGTTATCAAGAGTATCGTACAATTTTGGTCGCGCGTTCGCAAAGTCGAACCACAGCGCGTTTAGCCAGCCATTATGCAAGCCGCATAATTTTCCCAACTCATTTTTTCTGCAGACTTAGCCACATTGGCTCGCTGAATAGGCTCATCAATAAATTTGAGCATCATTGCTGCCATTGAATCCACATCTTCTGGTTCTGCCAAATAGCCATTAAATCCTTCCGTAACCGTTTCTGGAAAGTGCCCCACCCGGGTAGCCAAAACCGGCATTTCAAAATTATAAGCCAAAGACTCTACTCCACTCGGAGTGGCCGTTAGGTAGTAAGTCAAAATCGCATCACTCACCTGAAAATATTTGTGGACTTCTTCATTGGGTACGAATTCGTTTACCAATACCGTGTCAGATTCCAAACCTAATTCTTTGATCAAAGCAAGAGGGTTGTAAGAGCGTTCATCATCGCTTTTGCGTAGAAATAGCTTCTTAGCGATGCCAAAAAGGGCGTTTTTTAACCTGGTGGACCACTTGCTATCATCCAGCGTTTGCCAAAATGATTCCCCCACTACCAATAGACTCACGTCATCTCTCTTGGCTCTGACCTTTGCAAAAGCCGGGATCACATTGTGGAGGCCCTTGTACTTTCTGATAAAGCCAAAGAAGAGGAATACATGTTTTTTGAGGCCTAAGGCTTCTTTCTTTCCCTCAATATCAAATTGGGGATCTGGCTGGAATAGATTGTAAACAGGGTGGTATAGCTTTACAATTGTTTTTTCCTCCTTGGCTCTTTTCCCAGTTTCATTCGTTACAAAAGATTGATTCGGGAAAATCGCCTTTAATTCATCGGCCGTTTTATAGGCATGGACGATATAGGTATCAGCCGTCTTGAGGCCATAGCGGCTGAAGTATTTATCTAATACGCTCGCTTCTTTTTGGACCAAGACATGGACATCAAATAAAACCTCAATGTTCGTATGCTTTTTGATCATCCGGGCGATCCGACCCATCGGTAAGCCTTGCAAGGCAATCGCCCATTGAAAGATGACCTTATCCGGCTGTAAGTCGCGAATGAAGCGGAATGTCTCCTTCCAAGTACCTGGTTTATTGTAATTGGTTAGATAGGTAACCTTGATATCGGTTCCTTCTAAAAAGCTTTCTTTACTAGAGCGATCAATAAAATCTCGCGGTATAATTGCCGGATATTGCTGGGTCCAAGAGACGATATGGACCTCTGTGTCAGGCATTTTATCAAGTGCTTTGGCAAGGGCAGTATTATAATTAGCGATCCCGCCTTTGAACATAGGGCCCGGACCAAAGCATACGATTTTTTTCATGCGCGCAATTTAGAGAATAAGGCTGATAGTAGGAAGATTACTTAGGACTTGTCTGCATCAAGCAGTTCATACAAGCGGAACTGATTGCGAGCTCTATCTAAGTTGTGGGTAGGATAGTCTGTTTTGTAGTAAATATTGCCATTGAGAAAGTCAGTGAGGAAACGAGTTGCCATGATCAGTGCCATTAATTTACCTCCCATGGCTAGGCTTTCTCTTTCGATGGGGGTAATGATGTCTCCCAGACCATGCAAAAAACCTTCTTCTAAGGCCGAGAAGATATCCGATCTCACCGCTACTTTACTTAAGTCCTTTTCGTCTTCTGCCGCTGGGCTAACGAAGCTCCGGACCATGTCTCCATAGTCATAGAGCAGATAACCAGGCATTACGGTATCCAAATCAATCACGCATAAGCCAGCCAGACTCTCTTGATCCAGTAAGACATTATTGATTTTGGTGTCATTGTGGACGATGCGTTTGGGGAGCTGGCCCAGTGGCAGTTGGTCCCATAGTGCTTTGGCTACCTTCGGTAAACGCTCAGTCAAGTCGCCCGCGAGTTTCAATGCTTCAGCGGAGGCTTGCTTGAAGGCTGCCTCAAACTGCTCCAAACGAAAAGGTAAATAATGAAAATTGGGTATGGTTTCGTGAAAGGACGCCAAATCAAGCGGCGCTAATAAGCTAATAAACTCTCCATAAGCTCTCGCCGCTTCCCAAGCTTGCTTGGGGCTTGAAACTTCATCAATGGTAGTTGTATTGGCGACATAATCAAACACCCGCCATACAGCTCCCTGAGAGTCTCTAAACAAAGGTCCTTGACTACTCATCACTACCTTCATGAATCGGCGTTCCGCGTCTAGCGGGTACTCACTAGGCATGACCTCCGCTAAATGAGCCGAAACCTTAGCAATGTTTGCTGCTACCTCCTCTGCTTGCTGGAATACGGTATCATTGAAGGCTTGTAGGACATAAGCAGCCTTTTGGGTTTGAACCAGATAGGTATCGTGAATATGGCCACTGCCCAGAGGCTTAAGGCTAAGCGTTCCACGCAGTGGCTCAAAAGCCGAAAGAACTTCCTGCGAAATCGCTAGCTCCATAAATCGGCTGGGTAAACGCCTTGCTCGACTAGCTGACCCACATTTTCCTCTACAAAACTACGGTCCTCTTTATAGGTTACCCCAAACCAGCTAGCGTCCGTTGTGATCACTTTCACGCTTTCCTTCTCGTCCTGAATGACTTGAGAAAGTAGGGTCGGGATGTAGTATTCGGACTTAAGTTCTTGACCTCTTTGCTCAAGAAAGGCCTTGAAGTAGTGGTTGAGGTGATCAAAGGCGTTAGGAGCAAAACCGATCATGTTCATTGACACGATGGTATCCTCTGCTAGTATATGTTCTCCCCCTTCAGCGTCCGTATAAGCGATTTCTCCGCTTTCATTACGCTGGATCTTGGTACGCTCAGTAACGCTGATCAGGAGATTGTTTTCATCAAACTTGCATTCACCTCGCGAAACACTGCCATGCTTAGAAAGGGTATTGTTGAGTTTATAACCCACAATACAATAGGGAGGATGCGCTTGCTCAGGCATGGTTCTGAGGTAATCAGCCATTTGTTGGAAAGCTACCGCACCGTAAAAGTCATCGGCATTGACCATCGCAAAAGGTTCCTTGATAGCGCTTTCACCCATCAAAACCGCATGACCCGTTCCCCAGGGCTTCTGACGCTCAGGGTGATAAGGGATGCCTTCAGGCACATTGGTGATTTCTTGATAGACGTAGGCTATCTCGATCTTATCCTGAAACTTATTAGCAAAGTAGGCCTTGAAATCTTCTTCTATACTCTCACGAATGACAAAAACAACCTTGCCAAATCCGGCTCTAATCGCATCATAGATCGAATACTCGATGATTGCTTCTCCATTAGGGCCGACACCATCTATTTGTTTGAGACCACCATAACGGCTACCCATTCCTGCAGCAAGGATCAATAAAGTTGGTTTCATGCAGATAATATTTTGATACGCGAAACTGACTTTTTTTAACACATGAAACAAGAGGGGGTAGGAGAACAGTCATTTTTGCACAAAAAAAAGCCGCTCCAGCTAAGGGAGCGGCGATTTTTTTATTTATTAAGGATGCTTATCCTTTGATAACCTGAGCCTTTTTCATCTCTTCACCCATCATACTCGCAGCGCTGAATGAAGTAACCATTTGGTTCATCATATCACTAGCATTAGAAGGCGAGTTAGGGAGTAGGATCAAGTTACTATTGTTGGTAGTACCCATGGCTTGCAGCGTATCATAGTGCTGTGTTACTACGATCAGCGCAGAAGCTTCTTGTGAGTTAATACCTACTTTATTGAGGGCTTCTACAGAGTCCTCAAGACCTTTGGCGATCTCACGACGCTGGTCGGCGATACCTTGACCTTGTAGCTTCTTAGACTCAGCTTCTGCTTGGGCGATAGCAACGATTTTGATACGCTCTGCTTCTGCTTCATATTGAGCCGCTACTTTTTCACGCTCAGCCGCATTAATACGGTTCATCGCGATTTTTACTTGCTGGTCAGGATCGATATCAGTTACAAGGGCCTTGATGATACCATAACCGTACTTCTGCATTTCTTCACTCAATTCAGCTTTAATCGCGATCGCGATATCGTCTTTACGAGCAAATACTTCGTCCAATTTCATTTTAGGTACCTCAGCACGAACTACGTCAAATACATAAGAAGTAATCTGAGTCTTAGGATCCTCTAATTCATAAAAAGCTTCGTAGATATGGGCTTTCATGACATTGTACTGCACTGATACTTTCAAGTGCACAAATACATCGTCAAGCGTTTTGGTTTCTACGTTTACATCCAGCTGCTGTACTTTAAGAGACATCCGGCCAGAAACAGAGTCGATAAATGGGATCTTCCAGTTAAAACCAGCGTTGGCAACTCGTTGAAACTTACCGAAGCGCTGGATTACGGCAGCTTGCTGCTGCTTTACGATTACCCAGCCACCTCTGAATAAGGCGAGACCAACTAAAAG
>CAZHOC010000181.1:0-8104 GCA_964534295.1 uncultured Bacteroidia bacterium
GTCCATGCGATTGTTCCGCAAAGCGGTAAGACTAGCCCCAGATAATATTGAAGTTCGCTTCCTTCGTTTTGCCATCCAGCATTCCGTTCCTGCAATCTTAGACATTGACGATGAACGGCGAGAAGATAAAGCAATCCTGATTGATCGTCTTGGGGAATATGCCAATTACGCCTTGACTTATGAGCACGTCCTCTCTTTCCTGGACTTTTTTAAGGAAACAGGACGCTTTAAAAGACAAGAACTCGAAAAAATACAAGCTCAGATACACTGATGTACACCTATCTTCTCCTCAATATTGGTACACTGCTTGGGCCATTAGGTCTATCCTTCGATAAGAAAGTAGCCTTTGCCAGCCGTTGGAAAGCCTTATTTCCCTCGATTGCGCTTACTGGTTTAGTCTTCATCATTTGGGATGTTTGGTTTACCGAGATGGGTATCTGGAGTTTTAACCCGGATTACCTCATCGGCGTTTCTTTCCTCGGACTGCCTGTGGAAGAATGGATGTTTTTTCTGACGGTTCCTTATGCCTGTGTCTTCATCTACGATTGTGTGAAGGCCTATTTTCCTCGTGATTACTTTCAAAAGTACGCCAAGCAGACTGCCTGGGGCTTATTTGCCTTCTTAATTATCGTAGGGGCGATGCACTATAATCACTGGTATACTGCCGTAACCTTCTTTGGGCTTGCCGCTTTAATACTGATCAATCTCTTGGTCTGGAAAACCCCCTATCTGGGCTGGTTCTTTATGAGCTATTTGATTGCTCTAATACCCTTTTTCCTGGTCAATGGTGTTTTGACCGCTCTACCTGTAGTAGAGTATAATGATCTAGAAAATCTTGGTATTCGTCTCGGTACTGTACCGGCGGATGATACCATGTACAATATGCTTTTGTTGTTAATGAACATTAACTGGTATGAATATTTCCAGTCTCGTTTCGCGCTTCCTGCCCTCCGCCCTCAAGGAGCCCATGTATGATCTTAGTGTTCGTATAGACCCTGCATCAGGCTTTTGTTTTGGGGTTGTCTATGCCATCGAGATGGCAGAGGATATATTGCGTGAGGAAGGGCATTTGTATTGCCTCGGAGACATCGTGCATAATGACCGCGAAGTGCTTCGATTGGAGCAAATGGGCTTGGAGATCATCAATCACCAACAATTGCGTGAAATCCGCGACGCTAAAGTCCTCATCCGAGCTCATGGCGAGCCACCCGAAACCTATCAGTTAGCGATTGAAAATAATCTCTCCCTGGTTGATGCTTCTTGTCCTGTAGTCTTAAAACTTCAGAATCGAATTCGTAGCTCCTTTGCTAAGGAAGAGACGATCGTCATTTATGGCAAAGAGGATCATGCCGAAGTCGTAGGCTTGAAGGGGCAGACGAGAGGAGAGGCTATCGTGTTTCAAGATTTAGAGGCTTTGGATAGACGGCAATTGCCGAACGCTTTTACCCTCTATAGTCAAACCACAAAAAATAAGCGCTCCTTCTACTCTGTAGTCGGCCAATTGAGGGCTGAGGGCTTTGAAGTAAAGGCGCATGATACGATTTGTCGACAAGTATCTAATCGAGATCAAGAAATCCGTTACTTCGCCGAGAGCTTTGATCGGGTTATCTTTGTCGCAGGCAAAAAGTCTTCTAATGGCCGCATGCTTTATGGCGAATGCAAAAAGGCCAATCCTAACACTCATTTTATATCCTCTTCCGAGGAGATAAAGCAAGCTTGGTTTAGACCAGGAGAAAGTGTTGGTATTTGTGGCGCCACCAGTACGCCTCAATGGTTAATGGAAGAAGTACAGGAAGTGCTGAATAATTTTTGATTGTCGGTAGTGGAGAATGAGCTGCATACCTGCTTCAGTCTCTAAATTCATAAATTCAAGTCTTCAACAGTTTAGAATAGATGTCCACAGCATATCTCAAAATTGTAAATAATAAATATTCAGGTCTCTATATCGGGATTGGAGTGATCTTATTGTGGTGTCTTTCCCTCTATTTCAATCTCTCCCAAACGATTGATTGGGGGCATCCGCTGACCTATTTGATGGTTTTGGTACAGATGCATCTGTTTACAGGGCTTTTCATTACCGCTCATGACGCCATGCATGGTACAGTAGTACCTGGAGATCGCAAGATCAATCTCTGGATGGGACGAATCACAACTAGCCTGTTCTTGTTTAACAACTTTGATAAGATGCTTCCTAAGCATCATGAGCATCATCGCTATGCCGGTACAGAGCATGATCCCGATTTCCATAATGGTAATGAGAATTTCTTCTCCTGGTTGTTTGACTTTATCAAAGAGTATATCTCCTGGAAGCAAATCCTTTTGGCTGCTATCACCCACAATATCATGGTCCGATTGGTAGGCGTGCCAGAGATCAATATGGTGATGTACTGGATCATCCCTTCCATCCTATCCTTATTCCAACTGTTTGTTTTTGGGACCTATCTGCCGCATCGTGGGGAGCATGACCATAATAATCCTCATCATGCAAGGTCGCAGGGCAAGAACCACCTCTGGGCCTTTATTAGCTGTTACTTTTTTGGCTATCATTACGAGCACCACGATAAGCCCCGTACCCCGTGGTGGCGCTTATGGGAAGAAAAGTAAGCCCTACCAAACTTCTAGTTCCTGGCCTAGCCCAACGGTTTGTTTGCAGTTTTCATTGATGAAAACGGTGAGCGTTACATCGTATAGTCCAGAGAGACGGTAACTTTTTAAGGGATTTTTTTCAGTAGAGGTGGTACCGTCTCCAAAGTCCCAGAGGAAGCGTTCGCCGTAGGCGCACCGAGCCCGAAAACGAGTAGGAGTATCTCGATTGATGCGGTTATTTTCTGCCCGAACGTAAATCTCTGCTTTAATTTCTTCCTCCCTTTTTTCGTCGATCCGCACGAGCCAGTAGTCATAAGTTTGATTGCCGTCTTTGAAAAGATTTTGCTTTTCGCCTAGAGCGTAGAATACCCCCGGAGAGTAGGCGACGATATCAACACATTTTTCATTGGCTGGTCCCCCAAAAGTATCTTTCCAGAGAAGCTCCCCACGAGAATTGGTGCGCATCACCCAAAAGTCTTCTCCGCCTTTGGCGTAGGCTTCGCTTTTGGCTTGATGGCGAGAGTAGCCTCCAAATACATAACCACTATCAGGGCAAATATCCGTTTGTAGCCACCACTGATCGTTCGGCGAAGCCGTAACCTCCTCCTGAATCAGCTTGCCTTCACTGGTAAGGCGCAGAAACCAGAAATCTCGACCTGTCTTAGGTTGGATGTAATTGCCCGTAAGTAACAAGCGGCCATCGGGACACTCCTGAACACTGGCAAAGTAACCGCCTAATGGACAAGCAAAATGGCGATTCCAGACCAAAGTACCATTGGAGCGGATCCGAATAAGGAAACCATGCTCTCGACTATTGGCATTGTTGCTTTGGATAAAGTCTTGAGAAGAGCTCAGGCCCGCAATCAGTAAATCTCCATTGGCACATCGGCTGATCGATTGGCCCCACTCACTGCCTTTGCCACCCATGGTGGTACTTTGCTGTATATTACCTCGGCCATCAATTTTAAGGGTCCAGAGGTCGCTCATGCCGAGATTTTGGCTTAGGTCCCCGTCCCGGGAATGCGTGCCCCCAACTACCATGTACTCATCATAATCACCTTGACTCAAAGCTAGGGCTTGATCAAAGCGACTCCCACCATAGTTTCTGATCCACTCTAAGCGTCCATAGGCGTCTAACTTCCCCACAAAAGCGTCTGCCCAATAGGTCCGATCTCCTTTTTCTTCGTGGCGGATTTGGCCATTGGTGATGCCTGTAAACAAGAGGCCATTGTCATCGGTGATGATCATATCTTTCAGCTCCTCACAGCCTTTGCGAGGGACTTCAAGCTGCCACAGGATTTCTCCTAGGGTATCCACCTTGAGAAACCACAGATTCGCACAATCTTTGGTATCTGAGTCCAAAACTGTATTACCTCCTAGGATCAAGTGTCCATCTCGGGATTTGAGTAGTCTACGAGCGTAATCTTCACCCGTATGATCATAAAATTTTTGAAAGCTCAGATGGGGAAAATATTGAGCGGATAGGAGGGATGGCAGCAACAGAAAACTGCTGATCAGGATTAGTCTCAACCTTGATATTGCCAAAATTCTATATGGGTCTTGTAATAAAAAGGGCACTTTGTGTCGCGTTTTACCCTTTCATTTGGGCGAAACTGCTGAATATATGTTTAAACTGCAAAAATATAGGTTTAAAAAACATGGTAAGAATGTAAGAGCAATTGGTAAATGTTTTTCGCTATTGAGTGCCTAAATAATAGTTTAGGGTAGCATTTAGACGATTTTTCTAACCTTAATTACGTAGCATTTATGTTGGCAGGATTTAAAAACTGCCTAGCTCTTTTAGTATGTAGCCTGTTATTGCTCGCAATGCGAAGCCCGGCTTCTACTGTGTCCTTTGATGGGATGGATGTTTGGGAAACTGAAAATCCAGACTACAGTATGCTTTCTCGAATTGTGATTGACAAAGATGAGAAGAAGCTGTTAGCGGCTGAGCCTTGTGAAGACGATGACTGTAATTGGGGGTGGACAAGTTTGGAGGATTCTCCTGGTGGATACATCGCCCGTTATGAAAGCGAAGATGTTACTTATGAGCTTTTTGTGCGGGAAATGAGCACTGAGGAAATCCAACTGTACATTACCAGTACCATCTCACCAGAATCTAAAGTCTTTTTGGCTCTAGATCACATGTATCGTTCGCAACCATGACTACAAACACCATGAAATTAGGCATTCGATACCAAGACTGCCGATGTAGCAAACTCAAGTGAAAACCCGAAATTTGGAAACCGAACGGTTTTGCCCCAGTCAACGACTGGGGCATTTTTTATTTGGCGCTAACAGTTGATTGCTGTCTAGCGATAACTTCTTGTCTAAGGGCTTCATAGTCATGGGGGGCATGGCTAATATCGTGAAGCTCGTTACCCATCATGATCGGTATGACAGGGTGAGTGTCTCTTCTCATCGCATACTTTACCTCTTCCTGTAGATTGAGGTGGATAAGGCGATTGTAGTGAGAAGAATGGCGGAAGAAATAACGCTTACGGATGTTTGCAGATTGAAAGAGTGTCTCTGCTACGATGGCGGTATCCTGAAAGCGGCGGAAATGATGACGAAGCTTCCTTGCCATAGCTCCGGCAAAAATGGTATCCTCTAAGGTTACATGATCTCTCCAGCCTGCGCAAAGTAAACAGACATGTTCGTTGCGCTCAATCAACCAATTGCCCAAAGCAGTGATGTTGGCAAAAGAGCCGACAACTACTTCCTTGGCATTGCGTTGTTGGGCCGCTTTGATCGCTCTAGTACCATTGGTGGTCGTGATGGCGATCTGCTTGCCTTTGACTGCCTTTTCTGTATAAGAAAAGGGAGAGTTGCCAAAGTCAAAGCCTTCGATTTGTTCTCCGCTTCGCTCACCTGCTATCAAAAAGCCATGTTCTTTGTAGCTACGGCATTCTTCAGCATGCTCTACGGGAACCATGTAGTCAACCCCATTATCAAAAGCCACACACATGGTGGTAGTGGCTCTTAATATGTCAATTACCACAACAATAGACTCCGATACATCAAATTGATCGATGAGAGCAGGGGTCATACATACGTGCACAAACTTTTTCATCATGCTGCAAAATTAAGTTTAAAGGTTCAGACAATCAATTGATTATTGTCCTCCCACCTTATATCAGTAGTTCAAGATAAAAGTTTTTTGGAAAAACGTAAGATTTTTGCCTTGGATGAACTATTTATTTATTCCCCTCTCCGTTCGTGTGGATTTATTGTTTGTCTAAGGTGCTTCTGTAGCAGTTGAGGGTTGGCATACTGCAAAAATAATATGTCGAAAAATCGTAATATATCCTTGGTGTATTAAAGGTGGTCTGCTGAAATTGCATTCATCAGACTTATAAACGTTTTCTATGGATAGAAATTCTACTCCTCCACGTAACTCCCTCAAACAAACTAGCAAGCAACAATTAAGAATCACCAAAGAGCTTATACGCTCTATTTTCGGAATCGCTCTCCTCAGTGGTATCCTTTTGACGATGGATTCAGAAGGCCCCGATTGTAGTGTATCAGCAGATCTCGTACCCTTTGATTGCGATGGGACCTTATTCCTTTTTCAAAAAACGCCTACCCAGTTTACCATAGTAGAAGCTGATGGTAGTCTTCGTGTATTTGGCGAAGCCACTGCCTGTCCAGATGGCAAAACGAAGCTGCACCTCAACGGTCAAGGCTTTCGCTCCTCTGACGGTTTGATCTATGGTATTAATAAAGTCTCTAGTACAGTCATAGACTTGTATCAAACGGGCGCAGAAGGTCGTACGGCTTATTATGCCCAAATCGAGGCTCCTGATGGATATACCATCCAGCACTATGTAGGGGAAATTGATGAAAACAGTATTTATTACTTCCCCGGTAAAGGTGGTCCTGGCAACAAGAAAATCGTATTCAAGCTAGACCTAAACGCGGTCGATCTTGCCTTGGCTAATGGCGATCCAATGCCTAAGCCAGTGCCTTATTCGATTAGCGCCAATCTCCCCAGTATTCACGATTGGGCGTTCAACCCCGTTGACAACAAGCTATACTCGGTCGAAAATAATACCGGTAGTATTGTGCAGCTTGACATCACTCAAGATCCAATCTTGCTTACTAAGCATAAAAGTGATGGTAACAAGATGGGTGCCTTTGGGGCTGTTTATTTTGGTGTAGACGGTACTTTATATGCTTCGCAAAACAACGATGGTACGCATAGCAACATTTATAAAATCAATTATAACTGTCCTGGCGATTTTTGTGGCCAACGTATTTTGCTAGGTTCTAGTGATAAGGTCTCGCAAAATGACGGAGCTTCTTGTACGTTTGCTCAGCCAAGCCTGCGTATGAGTCTTGAGCCTGCGTTTGCTAAGCCAGGAGATACGGTGAATTACTCCTTCACCTTTGTCAATCCAACCGTGGCTGATTTGAACCTGCAAAACTTCAAACTCCACCTACCTGATAGCATGGGAGGGGCAGCCTTTTTGGCCAATAGCTTGACGAATGCCTCAATGATGAGCAGTGTTAGTAGTTACAATAGTACTCAGGCGCTTGATATCAGCGGGATTTCGGTAGCTGGGAAAGTTGGAGATGTCGCAGGTGAGACGACCTTTGAGGTTCAAGTAGCCCTGCCAGGAGATGCCGCTTTGTTTGGATCCACTCCTAGGGTTCAGGCTTCCTTTGAGTATGGTGGTACTACCCATTATTCCTCTGATGAGTTTCTCCCTCCGGGGAACGCTACTCCCGTGCAAATTGTCCAGCCATACACTATCACCAAGCGTATCCTTCAAGGTGATCCCTATCCTGGAAACCGTATTCAATATGAAACGACCATCTTCAACCCCAATGATGGAGGTGACTATGATGGTGCCTATCGGGTCAACTTTACGGATGTACTACAAAGCGGTGGTACCTTTGCAGGTAGCCCAGTACCAAGCTTACAAAGCAGCAATGGGGATTTTGTGCACGGAGATATTTCGGTAGAAGATTCTTTGGTGAGTGTAGAGGGTCTTCTCCTCGCGCCGGGCGATCAAGTTAGCATACTCTATTATGTAGATATTGATCCTAATATGACAGTAGGAGAAAGTGTTGAAACTGAAGCCTTGGCCGTAGTGCCCAATACCAATATCTCCACTAGAGCCCAAGAAAATACGCTTACCCTGCCAGTAGAATATCTGTTTTTTGAGGTAGAAGCGCGTGATGATCGTGCCTTCTTGATATGGGCGACTGCTGTCGAGCAAAACAATCAGGGCTTTGAAGTACAGAAAAGCGTAGATGGTTACACTTTTGAAAACTTAGGCTGGGTACAAGGCAGTGGGACATCCACCAATATGCAAGAATACTCTTTTGAGTCCGACCGCTTAGGTACCGGCGCCCATATCTTTAGACTCAAGCAAATAGACTTCGATGGCCAATTTGAGTACAGCAAAATGGTCGAAATATCCGTCGCCGAACCAAAAACCTTAGGTTCCTTAGAGTTTGGCCCTAACCCATTTACAGAGGAAGGGACAGCCGTTCTGCGACTGAGCAGTGA
>CAZHOC010000182.1:0-8101 GCA_964534295.1 uncultured Bacteroidia bacterium
ATTTTAGTTTTTTTCACTCCCGATAGCTATACGGGAGCGCAGAACGCTCATCCTCAATTTCACAGCTTTAACCTTCAACTATTTAGTCCAAGAGCTGTCTTTGCATAAAACTTCTAATATGAGAATCCTCCTTTGCCTTTTGGCTTCTGCCCTGGTCTGCTGCCAATCCCCCAATACTCCGGAATCCTCTACTTTTAATCCGAAGATTCCCCTCATCATGACCCAAAATGCAGAGCCCATGCTCGCTGATAGTCTCATTAGCGCCGTTTCGGTGGGGGTGTTCTACGAAGGAGAAAAATACAGCCAACACTACGGTAGCCTTGAACCTGACCACTCTCCAACTGACGAAACCATATATGAGATCGCCTCAGTCAGCAAAACCATGGTAGGGCTCTTACTGGCACAAGCGGAAGCAGAGGGAAAGCTGAGTATAGAGGATGATATTCGAAAGCATATGCCAGGTGAATTTCCCAATCTTGCCTATGAAGGTCAGCCCATCAAAATTTGGCATTTAATGACGCATACAAGCCGGTTGCCTCGTTTTTTGCCCCTCAGCATCAATGCACTATTCGAAAACTTTGACGAAAGCCTGCCTTTCAAAATTGCCGAGATTGAAAACGCTTATTCCCGCGAACAATTCTTAGCTGATCTCAAAACTGTAGTCCTAGATACTCTTCCAGGGACAGTTTACGAATACTCTAATCCCGATACTGAGATCGCTGCTTATATTCTTGAGCAAGTATATCAAAAGCCCTTTGATGAGCTTCTCCAAACCTATCTTGCCCAAAAGGCGAACATGAACAATACAGCGGTAAATCTAAATGAACAACAAAGCAAAAGGCTGGCTCAGGGCCATGGGATCAACGGCATCGAAGTGCCACCTATGACCATCAAACTGTGGGGAGCTGCCGGCGGCATCAAAGCCAGTATGCCTGACCTCCTCAACTATATGGAGCTACAGTGCAAGGAAGAAAACCCTGTCATCGCAAAAACCCATCTAGCTTTAAATGACGATCTAGGCTATTATTGGGTCTTAGACGAGGATTCGACCTATGGCAGCGTGGTGAGACATCATGGCGGGGCATTTGGCACGCAAAACTGGATGTTTGTTTTTCCAGAAGCGGGGGTAGGCATATCCGTCATCACCAATCAAAGCGATATGGATACAGCCGGTAAACTCTACGACGTGGTCCAAGGTATTTTGGCGGATTTACAAGCACTCCCAAAAGAAAGTGAAACTGCTTCTTAATTGGCCTCAATCGCTTCAAAATAAAAGGGCAGCTCAAAATCATCAGCCGAAATCACGGCCTTTAGCCCTGCTCCTTCCCTACTGTAGTGGATAATCTTGGGAAATTCATTTTCAGGATTCTCACACTGAAAGCTTATAGAATCCATTTGGGTCAGTGGAAAAATCGTGGCCTTTTCGTTCACCCCACGAACTTCGAAATACCAATTTCCTTCCCGTTGGACCAAGAGAAGATCCTCTTTGAATACGGTGTCGCCCGCCTCTAAGGTGAAGCCCAATCCTTGATATTGAGTAGCGCTGAGGCTTTGCCATTGCTCATAAGTTTCTTTGCCCTCGGCATCATTAGTCCGCTGCCAATTGCCGACCAGCCAGTCAAACTGCTTAGGATGCTCAGGGGGCTCTTGGTTACTTACAGCATTTTGAGTGCAGCTAAACCAAAGCAGAGCCGTAAAGATTCCAAGGACTAAGCCTATATTTTTTGTTTTCATTTAATTGTAAATTGGGTTGTACTCACAGCTCAAAATAAAAAAACCATGGAAGAACTACTCGAAGAAATCAAAGACGTCAAGCTCCATTCTATGAGCGGGATATTGATAGGAACATTTTTGGGTGGCCCATTGGCTGCTGGCTATCTAGTAATGGAAAACTATCAAAATCTAGGCAATAGGGATAGCGCTTCCAAATCTTTGATTTATGGGATTTTAGGTACGATAATACTCTTTGGGATAACATTGGCCTTGCCGGAAGAGATAATGGATCGCATTCCCTCTGCGGCCATTTCTTTCGTTAGCGTGGCGGTAATTTATGGTATCGTGCAGCAGCAGTTTGGCGAAATATTTTTGGAACACGATGCCAAAGATAGGACCTTCTACTCTCGCTGGAGAGCCGTAGCCGTTGGCCTCATTTCTCTTGTTTTGTTAGGCATCATTGGCTTTAGTTTGGTCTTTGTATTTTTTAGTTTTGAGTAGGCTACTGCTTCGCAGAACGCTTAAAAGCCTCGTAAATCTAACTCCTCTGTCCCTTCTAAGGTCAACCAACGCCCCATTTTCTTTTGGATCACCTTAAAGTGAGCTTGCTCATCTGGGGTCACCAAGGTATAAGCTTGACCTGAGCGTTCGGCGCGGCCGGTACGACCAATACGGTGAATGTAGTCCTTGGGCGAACGAGGCAGCTCATAGTTGATGACATAAGGTAGGAAGTCAATATCTACCCCTCGGGCCAGCAGGTCAGTAGCTACCAATACTTCCAATTCTCCAGACTTAAAAATGCGTAAGGCTTCCTGACGAGCGTGGTTACTCTTTTTTCCGTGGATGGAGAGCGCATCGATGCCATTTTTGAGGAGTTTTTTGACCAGTTTCTCAGCAGAGTCGATAGAAGAGGTAAACACCAAAACTTGATGAAGGTCTTCGCTTTTGATGAGGTAGCGCAAAAAAGGGCCTTTACGTTCTGGCGCAACCCGAAAAGCTCTTTGTTCTATCAGACTGTGATCCTGCGTCTCCGATGGAATTTCGATCACTTCTGGTTTGTATAGTAATATTTTACTTAGACGGTCTAAGCCTTGGTTGAGCGTAGCTGAGAAGAGCAAATTTTGTCTTTTGGCAGGCATCAAAGCGAGTAGCCTATTCATCTCTACCTCAAAGCTTGCATTGAGCATTTTGTCAGCCTCATCTAAGATCAACATCTTGAGTTGCTTAAGCTTTAAGGCTTTGTGCTCCAAAAGGTCTAACAGACGCCCTGGCGTTGCAATCAATACATCAACGCCTTGCATTTTGATCATTTGCGGATTGATCGAAACACCCCCATACACAGCCAAGGTTTTAATTCGTTGGGAAAGAGATTGACTTACGTCTTGAAATACTTGATGAACCTGAGTAGCCAACTCTCGTGTCGGGACCAAAATGAGCACTGGAATATGACGATTTTTCATGGCCCAGTTTTCGGTCAACAATCGCTGTAAAATCGGCAAGGCATAGGCCAAGGTCTTACCCGATCCGGTCTGAGCAATGCCCAACACATCCCTGCCTCGCAACAAATTGGGGATAGCCCGCTTTTGAATGGGATATGCTTTTTCAAGCCCCATCGCCTTTAGCGCCTCCACTAAGGGAGGAATAATACCCAGTTTGTCAAAGCTTGGAGACTTTTTGCCCATAATCGCAATTGATTGATCAGTCCGCAAAGAAGCACATTTACCAAGGAAAAATCAGCATAGCGGTCAAATTAAGCTTCCAATTCGTCTCAATAGGCCATGCTTGGCTACAATTGCTTTAAAAGGGCGCTGAAATCTAAGCGCTCCTTACCGATTTGAAATTGGAATCTCCCTATTTCTTTGAAACCACTCTTATGATAAAATCGGATGGCCCTTGCATTCGTATCCAAAACGGATAACCAAATATGCTGGAGTCCCTTTTTTCTCGCTTGCGCAAAAAGAAACTCCTGCAGTTGAAAGCCGACTTTCTGGGAAAGAAAATCTTGAAGGACATAAAGCTTTTGCATTTGACCTAGCTTAGGCAAAGCTACGAAGTCCGAAGGGGAAGCATACTTTAGTTTCGCATAGCCCACGGGTAGTCCCTTGACGTAGGCGAGGGCAAAGCAATTATTAGGTTTTTGTAGGCCTGATTCGATTTTTGCAACCGCAAAAGTTTGGTCTAGATAATTAAGCAGATCTGTTTTATCGCTAAATAGATAGCCAAATGTCTCTGAGAAGGTTACCCTTGCCAAAAGGGCAATGATGGGAGCATCTTGTAACTGTGCTTGACGGATCTCGAGCATTATTTAATTACAGATTGATCGAAGTCGGATATAATATCTCAAGCAAGCTGCAATTAAGCAATCATTTTTTGCCCATCATTTACTAAAACTAAGGCTCTAAAGCCGCCTCCCACTTTTGGATGTTTTCTTGATTAGATTTGATGTAGGATTCACTTTTGGCATACTCAGCGATGGCCAAGGATTGCTTGGCGCTAGCTATTGCCTCCTCTAAGCGTCCTAATTCAGCAAGCATTTCCGACTTAGCGAGATGTCGCCATGGGAGATTGTAGGTCTCAGGATCAACAAAGGCCAACCAAGCTTCAAAACTTTTACCGTCCTGACGCAGAATTATAGATTTATCGATCATTTCAAGCGCCTGCGCCAAATCTTTGAGATCGCGATAATAAATCCAAGCCGTAGAAGCATAATCATCCGCTAAAGTTTGCGTGCTCTTGGCTAGTCGTTGCTTCGTAATCGCCTCTGTGTCTACTGAAATAGGGATTTTGACATAAGTATTTTCCCAAGCAAGAGCTAAATCGGCGCCACTAGGGCTATGATTATCAAAACTGATGTCAAAGCTTTCAAAAGTGCGAGACATCGATTGACTTGCTACCTTAAAACGAGCGACTACCCTTGATTCTTCTAGACTATCAGGCACCCCATAGCGCCCTAGTTCATCATATAAAATGATGGTCCAACTTTCCTCCTCTGGAATGGAAAAGAGGCTATAAGTCCCCGCCGGAATGCTTAGCCCTCCCATGACAACTGGATCTTGGAAACTCAATTGTGTATTGACATTAGCCCCCGTGCGCCACAACTCTCCATAAGGCACCAAGCCTCCGAAGATGGTCCTACCTCGCATAGAAGGTCGCGAATAGCTTATCGAGATCTTTGTGATCCCAATTTGGGCTTCCACTTTTTCTAACGGACTTAGCTGTGGCACAGAAATTTGCTGCTCCTGAGCACTGGAGGAAGCAATAGCCATAAAAAGTATGGCTAGCATTGATATCTTTTTCATAAAATTAGGGATAAGCGTTCTGCGCAGCAGTAATCAAAAATCACAGGGGAAGCAACCGCAACGATTAGAAATAGAAGTCACGGAAGTTTGAGGATAAAACAACTTCCAATTTGGAGGGGGAGAGACAAAATCAGCATCCTTTTGATTAGAATAGTCCGCTACCAAAATTGGTTGATAATTGAAATAAGATAAGCGTTTACCTGAAGCAGATAGAATGACATAATCCCATTTATAATAATTGTAATCAACCCACGGATCCCAATCAATATTTTGTACAATGGCATCTCCCTTATTGAGCTTGACCTGATCGGGATTCAAAGTTTCCATCATGAGGAAAAAAGAAATGATCAGGGTAAAAAAGCCCAAATTTCGCTTCCACAGACGCATAAAGAGCGACAACTCTTCTTCTTTTTCAAGGGTATGATCTATTTGCTCACGGATCGCTTCATTATCAGAGTATCGCCACATAGGAAGATTTTTTTCTTAGGTACGAGTCTAAGCTTATCTCGTTGTTGTTTTTACCGCTTCTCGGAACGCTTAACCTAAGATAAATAAATGCGCCCAAACCCACTAATCAATCCGATGCCATCTCTCCTCCAAGGTGAGCAGATAGATGAGGGAATTAGTGATAGAATAAACTTCCAACTTGGGCTAGTTCATTTTATATTTTTCCCGATACTCTGTTGGGCTAAGCCCTTCTTTCTTTTTGAACAGTCTTGAGAAATAAGGAGGATACTCAAAACCTAAGTCATAGGCTACTTCTGCGATGCTTTTATTGGGTTGTAACAAAATATTCTTGGCCTCATCAATCAGCTGTAAATGCAAATGTTCGGTAGTGGTCTTGCCGGTCTCTTTTTTGAGCGTATCGCTTAAGTATCGTTGCGATACAGACATCTCCTCAGCAAGCTGCTCGATGCTTGGGATCCCTTTTTCCCTCAGTTTTCCCGATTCAAAATAATCGCCTAGCAAGAGGTTAAACTGTTCCAACAAAGTGTTTGAGAGCTCTTTCCGATTTATAAACTGTCTTTCATAGAAGCGGTCAGCATATTTTAAAAGCGTACTAAGTTGAGATATGATTATGTCTTTGCTAAAGGCATCCTGATTGTTTTGGTATTCTAGCTCAATATTTTCTACGATTGCTTCAATCTGCTTTTCTTCTTTGGGAGAGAGGTGAAGCGCTTCGTTGACGGAATAAGAAAAGAATCCGTATTTCTTGATTTGCTTTGCGAGCTCCGTGCCTTTGACAAAATCTTCGTGAAAGTTTATGGAGAATCCTTTTTGTTCAAAGACCGCACTTTCAGTCCACTGCAGTACTTGCCTGGGAGCAATAAAAAACAAAGCTCCATGGGTAAAATCATACTTAGTTCTACCGTAGCTAAGATCCCCTTTTACAAACTTCTTCAAGCTAATGGAATAGCAATCGTTGGTAATGGGGGCTGAGCTTGCCTTGGGGCAGGGCAGAAAGCCCTCTCCTTGAGCACTATACACACTCAGCATGGGATGCTCAGAGGGCGGTAGTTCCAAATATGCAAGGTAGGAGGATAAGGTCTTGAAATGCTGCATGCTACTTTTTCAATTCTTGGGCTGCTTGCTGTAATTGCTGATTATAAACGTCTATTCTGGCATGGGCGGCCCCGTCTATTACCAAAATGACCACTAACATTGCGATAGTTGTAATCACACTAGCACGCCATACAGGAGTGCTAATAAACATGATCAGTAAGGCACAGACCGCAATGATTATTGGAACTCCAGTAAAGACGACATTCTTATATTCTTTCAAAGTCGCTTCCGTACGCTCAAGCTCTGAGGCGACAAAGGTGGAGACATCTTCACTATAGGCTTTTTTGAATTGGGTAACTCTAGATTTATTGGTAAAAAACAATCCAAGACCTACAATCAAGAGTAAGCCTCCTGCCACTAAGGTGGGAATAATGTAGGCTCTAGCTAGATCAGTTTTCCCCAATTGCCAAAACCCAAAGCTTCCTGCCATAAAGACTAAACCCATTAAAATGAAAAAGGGAGTGGAGAAAAGCTCGGCCTTCGCCCAATCGGTTGACATTTTCAAGATATCCATAAATTTAGATTTTAGCGTTTTGATTTATATATCCCAACTTACACCAGTTTCGCTTTCAGAAAGTTCCCATAATCTTTTAGCTACCACTTTATCTTTGGCGTGAGGCTTGATAGGATGCGCCCCTACAGGCCCAACCCAATTACTTCTTCCAGTAGGTCCATAAAATTCTTTTTGGTCTAAGTCCTCTTCTGTAGCGCACATTAATTGTGGATAAGCACCCTTCTCAGCAGATTGAGTCAGTGGCGTCATCAAGAAAAACATAATTCTCATAAACAATGAAGCACTTGTTGAAATAAGCGATGTTCTTGATGCTCCTGGATGGCAAGCATAGGCTTTGACATCTGTTTTACCAGCTATCTTCAATCTATCTTGTAATTCATAAATAGACATTATCTGTGCGAGTTTACTTTGGCTATATGCATCATTTCCAGTATAGTCTTTATCCCAGTTTAAATCATCAAATTTGATGGTTTTAATCCCCATGTCATAGCCCATACTTCCTACTGTCACGATACGTCCTTTTGATTTCTCAATCAATGGAAAAAGCAAAGCTTGTAAGGTAAAATGTCCGTAGTGATTAACGCCCATCTGACTTTCCCAACCATCTACTGTAATCTTTTGAGTAGGCACTTGGGCTATTGCAGCATTACAAATCAAGGCATCAATCCGAGACAATTTATCAAGCACTTGCTGTGCTGCTTTTTTTACAGAGGTCTGTTCTGCCAAATCCATTTGGATATTCAGGACATCAATACTATTACCCAAATTTTGCTTTAAATTCTTGATGGTTTCTTCTGCTTTTTTAGGATTGCGATTCAGCATAAGCACTTTTGCACCTTTTGATAGTAGTATTCGAGCAGCTTCAAATCCTGTTCCGCTCGTGGTGCCTGTTATTACGTATGTCTTACCGCTTAAATCTCCTATTCTATCTGGCGTCCAGCCTTTTTTACCAAAATTATTTGTATTCATTATCGCTTATTATTTATTGCTTTAAGGAACACTACAAAGGTAG
>CAZHOC010000183.1:0-8097 GCA_964534295.1 uncultured Bacteroidia bacterium
GTTTTTAAATAAAGCCATTCAATTGGCTCCGACCGATGCAGAAAGCTATTATGTCCGTGCTGACCTCTACAATAAGCTAGACCGTGAGGAAGAAGCCTTAGCGGATTATAAAAAGGCTTTGACCATTCGTCCTCGCAATGCGGTGGCCCACTACAAACAAGGCGAATTATTTTTCAAGCAAGAAAAATATGCCCAAGCATTGGAGGCCATCAATCAAGCTTTGATACTTAATCCGCAACAAGCAGCCGCTCTAGTGGTCCGCGGGAAAGTATATCAAGCCCTCAACAATCCTGCGCAAGCGCTCAAAGATTGGAAGCAGGCTTTGCGAATTGATCCGAAGCAGGCAGAAGCTTATTATCTCCAAGGCGCTTATCAACTCAAGCAAGGACGCCTAAGTACCGCTCGTGGTAATCTTGATCGTGCGATCCAGCTCAATACCGATGCTTACGAAGCTTACGTATTGAGAGCAGAGCTTTATAGCGAAGAGAAGGATTATATCCGCGCTCTGGAGTTATACAGTGAAGCCCTACGTATCAATCCTAAGCAGCCGGAAGTTTATTACATCCGCGCCAAATACCACCTTAAACTACAGCAAAACGCTAAAGCATTAGCTGACTATAACCAAGCGATCAGTCTCTCACCGCCAGAAGATGTCAACATCTATCTACAGAGAGCGATTGCTGCCTCTCAACTCAAGGCTCCAGATTACAATAGCGCCTTGATCGATTTGAGTAAGGTCATCCGTACCTATCCAGATTCTTTTAGAGCCTATTGCGTCCGTAGTTTGCTTTATCAGCAGATGGGACGTCCCAGCAAAGCATCTGAAGATATCAAGCAGGCCATCAAAGTCGGTAGAAAGGACGCTATGCCTTATGTCTACAAAGGCATTTTGCAGGAACGCCTCGGAGAAGACACTTCCGCCATCGTAGCTTACACTAGAGCGATTTTCCTTGATGATGATTATGCTGAAGCCTATATCCGCCGTGGTAATCTCTTGTCGCGCCGTGAGCAATACAATGTAGCGCTTGACGATCTTAATTTCGCTTTGAAATTGGATCCGACGCAGGCTGATGCCTATATGCACAGAGGGGATCTTTATCGCCGAATTGGTCGTTATCGGCAGGCGATTGATGATTATTCTCTGGCCTTACGCTATGCACCCGGTAAGGACGAGGCCTATTACAAAAGAGGCCGTATCTACGCCCTCAACGATGAATACGAGCTTGCCATTGACGACATTAAGCGCTCGCTAGAAATCAATCCTGACATTGGCATTCGTTATGCGCAGCTAGCCAAAATCTATGCGCGCATGGGCCAACGCGACCTGATGTACGAGTACCTACAATTGTCATTGGAACGCGATTTCCCTGCCGTAGAGCTACGTACTGAGCCTAGTTTCAAGCCTTATCAGCACGAAAGTCGCTTCAAGGAGTTGCAGAGAGCTTTTGATTAGGTTTACTGCTTCGCAGAACGATTATCCCCAGTTTTATCAATTAGCCGTAGCGACGCAATATTTTGCGTCGCCTAGAGACAAGCGTTCCGCGTAGCGGTAAAAACCCTAAGACTCCACCCGCTGTAGCAGAAAATCAGCCCGATAATGCGCATAGGGGAAATGTTTAGGCTGTTCCAGCCTCTGGACTTCTAATCCCAAAGGCTTAGCCATCGCCTCCATCTCTGCCAAGGACCAAAAACGTCCCATCAGACTCTTGCCTGTTGCCAACTTTAAGGCATATTTCCAGCGATCTAAACGCTTGGGATAAAATACCGCTAGCTTTTCCCGCTCGGGTACATCCCCCAATAATATGCGGCCATTGGGTTTGAGTTGCTTCAGCATTTGCGACAAGGCTGCCTTGGCCTGAGCAGTCGTCTCTAAATATTGAAAGGAAAAATATAAGACAATGTGATCAAAGCGCTCATTCAAATGAGCGTCTAGTTGGGTAGCATCCGCCACTAGGAATCTTAGATTTTCACTCTGCGCCTTTTGAGCAATAGCGATTTGTCCTTCACTTAGATCTACTCCTGTGATTTGCTTACAATAAGGCAGTAATTGCTGCGTCAAAAGCCCATTGCCACAGCATACATCCAGTAAATGATGATTCTTTTCCAATTGCAGCACCTCAGCAATACGAGCAGCAGTTTTGGCTAACACCTCTTGGCCTAATGGCCCCTGCCCACCGATACGGGCGACTTGCTGGTAAGGGTCCTTCGCTTGAGCAGCCTGATCCCAATGTGCCTTCCAATCCATCTTAGCCTTGGCTAGGCTTTAGGGCAGGCGCAAAAACTTCCTGCACATTATGCCCCGTTTGCTCTGCGACTGCCTCATAGCTGGTATCAAAAAGTTCGGCCACTTTCTGCCCCACATATTTGGTGTAGCTACTCTCGTTGCGACGAGGCTTGTCTTTACGATGTGGCTCAGGTGGCAGATATGGGCTATCTGTTTCCAGCACGATGCTAGACAAAGGAACTTGAGCTACCATTGCTTGTACATCTTTGCGATAGGTTACAATACCACCTATCCCCAGCTTGAAATTGCCAAACTCCATTATCTGCTGAGCTTGCTCGATAGTACCATCAAAGCAATGGAAAATGCCTCTCACGGACTGGTCGTGATTTTTGGCGATCATCTCGATGGTTTCGTCGACAGCAGCGCGTGCATGCAAAATGATAGGGAGATCATACTCCTTGGCCCATTCGATCTGTACTTGCAAGGCAGCTTGCTGCAGTTCAAGGGTCGTCTTGTCCCAATAAAGGTCCAGGCCCGTTTCTCCGATACCAACATACTTTACAGTCTCATCGTCTAGATGTTGTTTCATCTGTGCCAGAACGCTTTCATAATTCTCCTGCACGCTACAAGGATGCAGGCCCATCATAGGGAGAAAAAAGTCCGGGGACTGAGCCACTAAATTGAGCATGGCCTCAATTGACTCCAAGTCAATATTGGGCAGATATACTGCCTCCAAAACTTCTTTGGCGCGAGCGATAACCTCAGCCTGATCGCGATTAAATTTTGAGCTATATAGGTGAGAGTGAGTATCTATCAGTTTCATAATCGATTGAGCAAATCGTCTTTTTTGGATTCATACTCTAGCATAGAAAGCTTACCGTCATTGTAGCGTTCGTAGAGCATGTCGATAGTACGCATGATTTCGTCTCGGAGATTCAACCAATCGAGTTCGGTGGTGCTATACTCGGCGTATTTTTCGGTTTTTTTGATCGCGGCCTCGGCCTTGGGGTCAAAACGGGCGATAGCCTCTAATACCCGTCTGATAGTTTTGGCAACCTGATCATTTTTGACTTTGAATTCGTGCGGCACCAATTGAGTCTGTTGGTTAGCAAATACCACTATCGTACTACCTTTAGCCTGCACTTCTTTGATATCTTCCAAATTGAAGACGCCGTCTGGAAAAAAGCAGCGATCCTCGGTCAGAATCACCTGTCCACCACTCAAAAAACCAGAGAACAGATGCAAGGCAATCACATCATTGGGGCTAGCAATCTGCTTATGACTCAAAAGGAGTTTACCCAATTTGACCGCTGGTAATTTGGGGGAGACAAAAAGTCCATTTTTCTCGTCCTGAGGAAATTTCTCTTTGATCAGTTCTCGGTAGGTCCGCATGTAAATGAATTTCTATGCCACAAAGGTACAAATTGAGGGCCTTTCTTTTCCAATCATACAAACAATCCTCAGTCGCCATAGGTTTTTCAGCTTATCATGCCCAAAACTTTACGCTTGATCCTAGGCGATCAACTCAATGCTGCTCATTCTTGGTTTGAAAAAGTAGATGATGACGTCATCTATCTTATGATGGAGATGCGTCAGGAAACGGATTACGTCAAACATCATGTCCAAAAGGTCATAGCCTTTTTTGCCGCGATGCGGTCCTTTTGCAAGGATCGAGAGGCAGAAGGTCATCGCTTTCATTACCTCAAACTTGATGATCCCAATAATCAGCAGAGTCTCGCCGCTAATCTGCAGCAGGCAATCGAGCAATACCAAGTCCAGCAATGGGCTTACCAATTGCCAGACGAATATCGGCTCGATGAGCAGCTTCGCGATTTGGGCGAAGGCCTCGGCTTAGCGTTCCACGCAGTGGATAGCGAACACTTCCTCACCCAAAGAGGCGATCTAGCGGCCATGTTTAAGGGCAAAAAGACTTATCTGATGGAGTCTTTTTATCGCCGCATGCGCAAGCAGTACGATATTTTGATGGTCGATGAGAAGACACCCTTCGGGGAACGCTGGAACTTTGACGCTGATAACCGCAATCGCTACGATGGGGCAGTGCCGATCCCAGAGGAGGAGTGGCCCATCAAAAGTGATCAAAGCAAGATTCTAGCGATGATAGAAGCGGCCGGAGTAGCTACGATTGGCGAAGTACAAGCGAAGCAATTTATCTGGCCGGTGAGCAGAAAGGAAGCAGAGCAGGCTTTAGATTTCTTTGTCAGGCGCTGCCTCCCCCAATTTGGTACCTATCAGGACGCCATGAGCAAAGAATATTGGGCGCTTTTTCATTCTCGCCTTTCCTTTGCGATGAATAGCAAAATCTTGCATCCCCTTGAAGTGGTGCAAGCTGCTATAGCCTATTGGGAGCAGCAGCAAGACTTGGTCAGCCTCGCCCAACTGGAAGGTTTTGTGCGGCAAATCATCGGCTGGCGGGAATACATGCGGGGCGTTTATTGGGCCCACATGCCCAGCTATGCTGAGGAAAATTATTTTGGCCACAATCGAAAATTACCTGACTACTTCTGGACTGGAGAAACCAAAATGGCTTGCGTAAGGCATGCGGTGAGTCAATCGCTGACCTACGCCTACGCCCATCATATCCAACGCCTCATGGTTACGGGTAATTTTGCGCTCTTGGCGGGCATCTCTCCTGACGAATTGGATCAATGGTATTTGGGCATTTATATCGATGCCATCGAGTGGGTTGAAATCACCAATACGCGTGGTATGAGTCAATTTGCCGATGGCGGCAAGGTGGGTACGAAACCCTATGTATCCAGTGCCAATTACATCGACAAGATGAGCGATTATTGTAGGGATTGCCACTATAAGAAGAAACTACGCCATGGGGAGAAGGCCTGTCCATTTAATAGTCTCTACTGGCATTTTTATGATCGTAATGAAGACAAGCTAGCGCGTAATCCACGGATCGGTTTTGCCTATCGCACCCTCAATCGCATGAAACCCGAGGAAAAGGAAAAGACGCTCTTGCAAGCAGAGCAGTATTTGGCGGAGATAGAGGATTTGTAAGGGGGCTCTTCAGCATTTCGAACGAGTCCCAACGGGACGAGGAGAAATCTCCTTGAGTACAAGAAGTAATTACAATTTATTAGATAGGAGATTTCTCGTCGGCCTTTCGGCCTCTGTCGAAAAGAAAATTGGGGTGACTTGGGTATGGCGACAAGCGTTCCGCGCAGCGGTAAAACCACAAAAACTAACGCAATCCCAAAGGCCCATCTGCTTTGATAAACTGCTCAATCTCATCATACCCAAATTTTATATCGATACGGCCAGCAGCATAAGGTGCAATCTCATAAGGGTCGAAATATACCCCCAAGCTATCCGCAAACAGATCATAGTCTTGCTCAGCGTGTATGCCTCGAAATTCGAAATAGCTGTGCTCTTCTGGATAAGTTTCTTTGAGCCTTTGCTTGATCATTTCTATGAGACCTAATTCATAGTTCTCCACAAACAAATCCTTAGGCATCAAGCGCTGGCCGGTACGCATATCAAAATTGTAGGTATCTGAGCCATAATTTCCGTGAGCCGCACCAGAGAAGTAAGCATAGAAATCGTAGGAAATACTCATGATCGGGCCAACGAAAGCATTGATGCGAAAGCCTTCACTTACGATAGAGCCCATGGCCACCTCATCGAGTTCGTCATCAACTTGGCACTCGGCTAGGCGGGCCACGATCTCTTCCTCGCTAGGCCCCATCAATTCGGCGTTTATGCGTTCGGCGACCCCGTCTGGAAAATCATAAAAGTAGGGATAGTAAACATCGATCTCGCAGGTTTTACCCGCTGATTCACGGTGGATATGGTTGATATCGTAGCGCAAAGAAGCGGGAGTATACTCATTGATATTACGACTAATCACCTGTTTGGGCCACATGATCAGCATCAATTCCTCACTCGAATCAGGTTTGCTCCAAGCCCCGGTAAAGCGCCCCTGAAACTCCGCCACTCCGCGCAAAATCCCGGTCTTTTTGCCTTCAGGATCAAATTCTGCCAGCTTATATTCTCCCTCCTCATCAATCTCCCCCTTGAGCTGCAAACTGTTTTTTTGTGAAGTGTAACGATAGGAGCCTTCGACCGCATTGCCCGTGATCTCGAGGATCATTTCGATGGGGTATTTGTCGATGGTGCCTTCCCAGACAAGGCGCTGGTCGTAGGTAGGCAAATCTTCTTGGGCCGCATCAAGCCGAGCCGTGCTGTCTACTACTGTGAGAGTGGAGTCTGAGGTAGACGGCTGCGCCGAACGCTCATCCCCTTGCTTGCAAGCAAGCAATAGAAAAACGGAACAGCATAAAGCGATGTAGGGTGCTTTCATGAGAATCAATATTTAGCGATCAAGCCTAGATGTAGCCGTGAGCTAGCCATTGGAGGATAAAAGGATTGGAAACGCGCTCTCGCCCAATGGTCGTACTCCCGCCATGTCCAGTATAAACCCTAACCTCATCGCCCAAAGGCAAGAGTTTATTCTCTATGGTTTGCATCAAGGTTTGAGAATCTCCTCCGGGAAGGTCTGTCCGCCCTATGCTCCCTTGAAATAAGACATCTCCAGAAAATAGCTGCTGACTCTCGCGATGGTAAAAACTGATGTGCCCTGCACTATGTCCTGGCGTAAACATCACTTCAAAGCTAGTCTGCCCAAAAGTGATGATGTCCCCTTCACCGACCAACTGATCAGGCGCTGGAGAGGGATCAGGGTTCATGCCAAAGGCTGCAGCGTAGCTAATTACGCTTTCTAGCTCCTGGACTACGATTTCGTGTGTAAGAAAGGGGATTTGATATTTTTCTTTGACAAAGTAGTTGCCCAGCATATGATCGATATGCCCGTGAGTGTTGAGCAAGTAGATAGGCTTTAAGCCATTTTGCTCAATATAATCGACCAATAACTGCTTTTCCTCGGGACGATAGCAGCCGGGATCGATGATGACACAAGATTTGGTTTCATCAGAAACTACATAGGTATTTTCTTGATAAGGGTTAAACACGAAAACCTGAATATCTAGCATATGGAATAGGGCGAAATTTTAATCGTTAGGTAATAAATGGGGGCAGAAAATATAGCTTATGTTTTTAGGGCATTTTCGTTCTAATTTTGCATGAAGGCTTTTATGTAATAAACGCCTGCCCTTTGCGGCTGATTTTCGCCTAAATTTGGCAATAATGCATCGAAAAGCCTATTTTTCTTCGTACGATCATCTTTTTTTTCATATGAAATTCCTTTCTCTGTTTTTGAGCATACTCTGGCTCTGCAATTTGGCCCAGGCTCAAACAAGAGGCCCGCAAGACGCACCTGCTAAGCCCAAAAACCTCGGCAAAGCCGTCAATTCGCGCTATGTTGAGAACCGTCCGGTCATCACTCCTGACGGCAAACGCTTGTATTTTGTGCGCACCAATCACCCTCAAAACAACTATGGGGGCGAAAATTCAGAAGATGTGTGGTATTCCGACTTCAATGCTGATCGTAAGATTTGGAGTTATGCCCGCCGTCTCGGCAATGATTTTAACCTCCGCCAATTCAATAGCTTGGAGTCCATCAGTCCTGACGGAAATATCGCCTTGGTAAAGGGTGCATACAAAGGCAAAAAGTTTATCGAAGAAGGCTTTTCAATCTGTAAAAAAGAAGGTGCGACCTGGGGCGCTCCAGAGCCATTGCGCATCAAGGATTATGCAAAAATGAACAAAGGCGTCTACTCTGGCGCTAGCTTGTCCAATGATGGGAAAGTCTTGGTTTTGTTCTTTAGCGAGAAGAAAGATGATCTAAGTGCTGACTTATATGTGAGTTTCTTGCAGGATGATGTGAGCTGGTCTAAACCGGTTTTACTAGGCGCAGCCGTCAATACAGCACATGCGGAGGTAGC
>CAZHOC010000184.1:0-8093 GCA_964534295.1 uncultured Bacteroidia bacterium
GCAAAACCTTTTACAGCGGTTCGAATCCGCTCGTCGCCTCACATTGCTTCTAAGGCAATGGTTGGCACAGACCGTTATTTGATAGCACGGTATCTAGACGCCAGGTAAGGTTATTACCATTCCTGTTAGATTCCCTACCGTTCATTACATCATTTGTACAATTCCCTTACCCCCTCTTGAATTCGGCGGTGATTCAGACTTACTTACATCGGTGATTCGGAAATTGAGGAGGAAGGAGATCTTTGGAGTAGCTAAATATTTTTATGGAAGGGAGAGTATCCGAGTCTGGATACTACAATTTTATTTGATAGCTAACATGTTTGTCAGACGGGTAAAGATAATTTCTATGTTTATCCATTGATTGCCAAGCGCTTTTGCTGGCAGGAAATTTGTACGTAAACGTTATAACCTAAAAATAAGTGAACCCACATTCACACGTTCATTCTAGCCAATTTCGAAAACAGAAAAGTCATTTAACTGGAAGGAAGTATATGAAAAATTTCAAACATCTCCTTTTGCTGATGTTCCTTGGCTCTATCGTTCTTACCGGTTTTGCCCAGGTGGTGAGCGATGATCCAAACGACTACCGCGAAAGAGATCAACAATCACTGCAAGATTTTCAGGAAGGCAACGTAGCCTTTCCCCCCAAACCCCGTAACCAATTATCTATTGGTGTCAAAGGTGGTATCTCCACTGTAGCTGGAGATGTTGCACCACAGGCCGATGGAGGCTTTGCTCTTAATGTGCGTAAAGCTCTCGGCCATGCATTTTCAGTTCGTTTACACCTTGGCCTAGGTCGCGCTACTGGTTTGAACTATCAGTCTGCTAGCGGTTACGCTGCCCACGCCAATCCATGGGATGTAAACTATCGCCAGCCTCTAGGTGGGCCTGAACTTGCACCCAAAGTATTTTACAACTTCCAAATGCGCTACGGAGACGTAGGGGTAGAAGGGGTAATTAACTTGAACAACATCAACTTCTACAAAGAAACCAACAAGTGGAATATCTATGCCGCTTTAGGTTTTGGAGCAATGGGTTATAATGTAAAAGTTGATGCCTTGAATGCTTCTGGACAGATTTATGAGTTTAGCAGCGTTGAAGCTATCGATCTAAACCAAGGTGATGCCTTAGGGATCGAAGGACGTAGAGATCGTATTGCACAGCTAAAAACGCTTCTAGACGGTGAGTATGAGTCTCTCGCCGAAGGACACGCTGATGAGCAAGGCTTTTCAGTAGGTGGTGATCCTTATGTAATCAATCCTTACATCTCTGGTGCTGTAGGTCTTCGTTACCGCGTTGCCTCTCGCGTAGAGTTAGAATTAGAGCATCGTTTTGTACGCACCAATGATGACCTCATGGATGGTCAGCGCTGGCAAGAGCATGGTGGTCCTGGTGAGTCTGTATTGACTCGTGATATGGACATGTACAATCTTACTAGTCTCGGTATCCACTTCCGTCTCGGAAAAGGAGTTGAGTCTCTATGGTGGCAAAACCCAGTTAGCGGTATCTACTCTGACATCGCTGATACTAAGAAGTTAGTTAACAGCTTGACTGAAGATACTGACGAAGATGGTGTACCTGATCTATACGACAAAGAGCCAGATACGCCAGAAGGTTCTCCAGTCGATCCATCTGGACGTTCTCTCGATAGCGACCGCGATGGTATTCCTGATATCGACGATGCTGAGCCATTTTCTTCTCCTGGAGTAGATGTAGATGGCAATGGCCGCGCTATGGATAGCGATAACGATGGTGTACCTGACGCTTACGATAAGGAGCCAAACTCTCCTCCAGGCATGTACTATGATGCCAAAGGGGTAGCGATTGTCTTCCCTACGCCAGAAGGTAATGATCAGCCATGCTTACTTCCAATCATCTACTTTGATTTGGACCGCGACAATATTAAGCCTGAATTCTACCCAGAGCTTTATTACATCGCTCAAGTAATGCGTGCAGATGAAAATCTTAAAGTAAGTGCCGTTGGTCATACTGATAACCGCAATACTGATTCATACAACCAAGACCTATCTATGCGTCGTGTAAACAATGCCGTTGACTTCCTCGTCAATACTTATGGCATCGATCGCGACCGCTTCGTTACTGCATTCAAAGGTGAAGCTGAGCCTCAAATCGGCGATCTACCTGACAATCGTAACCGTAAGCTTGAAACACTTCACTACGTGAACCGTCGCGTTGAATTTGAGTGTATTCAAAACTAAGGTCTAGCCTTACATAAAATATCTCGAAGGTCCGGCTGTCAAGCCGGACCTTCTTTGTATATTAGGGTTTGCCTATGAGTACCCTCTTTTTGATCAATCCCGGTTCGGGCCGTAAACGAGAGGCCGAACAGACTGAAGCACTGATCAGGGAAATATATTCCCAGGCTGACCGCTCCGTACATATCAAAAAGATTGATTTTGAACGACTTGATGCTACGCTCGATGAAGCCGAGGCTTTAGGGATTCAAAACGTATTTGCTGTCGGAGGAGACGGTACTGTTAATGCCATTGGCGCTAAAATGCGCTATCGCAATCTGCAATTAGGCATCATTCCCAAAGGGTCAGGTAATGGCTACGCCCGAAATTTGGGCTATTCTGTCAACAGCCGTTTGGCAATTCGTCAATCTCTGGACGCTCGGACCATCTCTGTCGATACAGGTATGATGAACGATGTGCCCTTTCTTAATGTCGCAGGGGTAGGCTTGGATGCAGAGGTGGCGCATGCTTTTTCACTTGGCAAAACGCGTGGCTTTGCTCCTTATGTTAGGCGTTCGGCCGAAGGCCTGCTCCAACTCCAACCCCAAGACTACGAATTGATCATCGATGGGGAAACCCACCACTTTGAAAAAATCATCGGTATTGCAATCGCCAATGGCACTCAATGGGGCTATGATGTCAAAGTCAATGCTCACGCAAGCCTCAATGATGGTTTCTTTGATCTCTTGGTGGTGAGGAAGTTCCCGCTGGTAAAAACAGCCTTGATCGTCAGTAAAATGTTTGGCGGGAGATTGCAGGATTCTAGCTATGTCAAGGTATTTCGCGCCAAAAATATCCAAATCAAAAGAGCTGAGGCCGGTTACGCCCAAGTAGACGGTGAGCCCTTTGAGACAGGGACAGATATTACCGTTGAGATCCTGGAAAATAGTTTGAAGCTCTTATTACCCAACACCCTGACCGAGCAAAAAATTCAATCGTTGTAAAGAGACGATTTTGTTTTTGATTACCGCTGCGCGGAACGCTTATCATTTGTTGAATTATTGATTCTTAGATTCAGTAATTCAACAAATCAATAATTCAAACATTCCTATAAGCGTTCTGCGCAGCAGTAAAAAAACCAAGGAGCTGCCAAAGTAAAGAAATTGGATATTGACGCTCCGCGCTCTACATTTATACTGTGTTTTTAGCCAAACGAATATTGCAGGGATTATTGGTGATCTGGGGGATTGTAAGTCTTCTCTTTCTAATCTTTTATACCCTCGGTGATCCGGTCCAATATATGGTCGGTGATAAGGCTGATGCCGAAACCAAAGCGGCAATTAGTAAGCGTTTTGGCCTAGATCGTCCCCTATATGTGCAATACGGCAAATATCTAAACCAGCTTTCACCCATCGGGATGAAAGAAGAAGAGGCCGGCGGTGGTTTTGGCTTCAAACTACCTAGTCTGGGGCGTTCCTATCAAAGCAATCAGCCCGTGGTCAGTCTTATTGCCCAAAGATTGGAAGGTACCATCATACTTGCGAGTGCTGCGATATTGATTGCTGCCTTTTTAGGGATTGGCTTGGGGATATTTGCGGCCTTGCGCTATGGGAGTTGGGTGGATAAGAGTATTCTCAGCTTTTCGGTATTGGGTATTTCTGCGCCCTCTTTTTTCATTGGCGTCTTAGTGGCCTGGATATTTGCAGTCAAGCTACGCCCGATCACTGGCTTAAATGTAAGTGGTCATTTTTTTGAAGAAAACGTCTTTTCTATGGGACGCCATATCATCTGGCAAAATCTATTGTTACCTGCCATTGCCTTGGGAATCAGGCCATTGGCGGTCTTTATCCAGCTGACAAGAAGCAGTATGTTAGACGTATTGCAATCAGACTATATTCGTACGGCTAAGGCAAAAGGGCTTTCGCCGCGTCGCATTCGTTTGGGACACGCTTTGCGGAACGCTCTTAATCCGGTCTTGACCTCGGCGACAGGTTGGTTCGCTTCTCTTTTGGCGGGTGCTTTTTTTATCGAATACATTTTTGACTGGCAGGGTATCGGGAAGCTGACCATCGATGCGCTCAATACCAAAGACTTTCCGGTCATATTGGGTAGTGCCATTTTTATTGGTTCTGTATTTGTGATCGTTAGTATTTTGACCGATTGGCTGTATAGAGTATTGGACCCAAGAGTGCGGCTATCATGAAAAGATTGTATTTGACCTTCTCTTTGATTGGCTTACTGCTTTTTGGCGGCTGTGAGTTTGATAATGATGTTGAGTTTATACCCGAGCCTATCGCCGCCTATTTTCTAGTGGCTGATAATCAAAGCAAGGAACCGACTATATTGAAAGTTCTACCAGATGATGAACTGATCTGGCAATATGAAAGCAGCTTAAACCTCGCTCTTGGTAGTGCTTCTGATATGGATCTCTTGGAGGACGAGTTGGGAGTCGCTATCCCTGGGGAGCAGCAGGTATTAGCGTTCGGCTTGCCGGACGAAAGCCTAAAGAAGACCTATGCGCTTGCTCCTTTTACTCCTCACTTACTAGCATTGGGAACTAGGCGAATCGCAGCAGTAGATACTAATGCGCGAGAAATTCTCTGGATTAATCGCGAAGATGGAAGTGAAATTCGCGATAGTTTAAGCGGCAAAGTGGAACGGCTTTATTATATGGAGCCATACTTCTTTTTGCTAGAGGATAGCGTTCGACTGAAAGTCTGGGAAGAACAGACCCTAAGCCAAGTGGAAGATACTGAACTCCCGCAAGCGGTAAGTGAAGTAGTTAAATGGGAACTGCTCAACCGGATTCGTTTTATTTGTCAGTCAGGTGGAGAAAATAGATTGTATACTTGGGATTTTGGGCCACAGCTTATCATTGAAAATGGGCCCGTAATTTTTAATAAGGTAGAGTATTCTCCTTATCGGAGGCAAGATACGGGTAGAGAGTGGGTCGGTGCGATAGAGCTTCGCGGCAATTTATTGCCAAGGCCGGGGATTGTTCCTGTCACTGATTTTGCTACCCAGTTTATGAGTTCTCAATTATACTACCATGATCGGGACTCTCTGTGGCGGGTAGATATCCCTACTAATGAAAGCAACTTTCTCAGCACATTTCCTTACCGGATTTTGCAAAGCCGCTTTTATCCTTAGGCCGGATTTTGACTCAAAAAATAGGCCAAGCATTTGTTCCATGATTTTTGTTATTTTGCAGCCCCTATGGCATAATGTGTTTGCCTAGGTTAAAGGACTTTAATCGTAAATTCAATGGCAGGTACTTCCGATATTCGTAATGGCTTGTGTTTTAGGTACAATGGTGATATCTACTCCGTAGTAGAGTTTCAGCACGTAAAACAGGGGCGCGGTAGTGCTTTTGTTAGAGTCAAGATGAAGAGTCTCACTAGTGGTAAAGTGATCGAGCAATCGTTCAACACTAGCACGAAGATCGATGATATTAGAGTGGAGCGCCGCGTGTTCCAGTATCTCTATGAAGAAGGAGATAACCTAGTATTTATGGATAATGAGACTTACGAGCAAATTTATATTGGCAAGGTGATGATTGATCATCTTGACTTGCTCGGAGAAGGCGAAAATTGTGAGGTATTATTCAATACTGAAGATGATCAGCCTTTGCAGGTAGAAATGCCCAAGTTTGTGATCCGTGAGATTACATATACCGAACCAGGTCTTAAAGGCGATACCGCTACAAATACACTCAAACCAGCTCAGATTGAATCAGGAGCTGAGCTTAGAGTCCCCCTATTCATCAATACAGGAGACAAAATAAAAATTGATACTACTACGCGCTCCTATGTTGAACGTGTAAAGGGGTAATTCCCGCTTTCCCCCGCTATCCAACCTTCATTATATGGAACTCAAGGAAATTCAGGAGCTACTAAAGCTCGTCAATCGTACTAACCTCACCGAGGTTGAGATCGAAAAAGGAGATTTTAAAATCAAGATGCGCCGCAAATCTCCTGAAAGTAATGTCATCTACACCACTCAACAAGCAGTTGCTGCTGCACCAGTGGCCGCTCCTGTTGCCGCTGCCCCAGCACCTGTAAAAGAAGCGCCCAAAGAAAAAGCCGCTCCTAAGTCTAAACCAGAACCAAAAGAAGAGAAAAGCAATCTCGTAGAATTCAAATCGCCTATGATTGGAACCTTCTACCGTGCTTCTGGGCCAGATGTTGACGCTTTTGTAAAAGTGGGTGACCAAATTGAAAAAGGCCAAGTCGTTTGTATCGTAGAAGCGATGAAGCTTTTCAATGAGATTGAGTCAGAGATGTCTGGTAAAATCGTCAAAATTATGGTCGAAAACGCTCAACCTGTTGAGTATGACCAAGTACTTTTCCTTATCGATCCGAACGGATAATTGTTAGTTGTTCTACGAACTACTTTTTTATGTTCAAAAAGATACTCATTGCTAATCGCGGCGAGATCGCGCTACGAGTTATCAGAACTGCTCGCGAAATGGGCATTCATACTGTAGCCGTTTTCTCTACTGCGGATAAAGATAGCCTACACGTACGCTTCGCTGATGAAGCGGTTTGTATTGGCCCCCCTGCTGGTAAAGATAGCTATCTCAATATGGCTAATATTATCTCTGCCGCCGAAATTACTGGGGTAGATGGGATCCACCCAGGCTATGGATTTTTGGCCGAAAATGCTGAATTTTCTCAGCTTTGCGAAGACCACGGTATCAAATTTATTGGTCCTAAGGCTGATGTCATCAATTCGATGGGGGACAAAGCGACCGCCAAAGAGATGATGATCAAGGCTGGGGTTCCAGTTGTACCGGGTTCTGATGGTCTACTTGCCTCTCTCGAGCAGGCGCTCGAAGAAGGAGAAAAGGCTGGTTACCCTGTACTCCTCAAAGCTACTGCCGGTGGTGGTGGTAAAGGGATGCGCAAGGTATTTGGCCCTGATGAAATGGAAGATGCTTGGAACTCTGCTCGTACTGAGTCTGGCGCTGCCTTCGGCAACGATGGTCTCTATCTCGAGAAGTTTGTTGAAGAGCCTCGCCACGTCGAAATCCAGGTAATGGCGGACCAGCATGGTAACGTCTATCACCTCGGTGAGCGTGATTGTACCATCCAGCGTCGCCACCAAAAATTGGTCGAGGAATCTCCTTCCCCGGTTGTTACCCCTGAGATTCGTCAGCGAATGGGTGATTCCGCTATCAAAGCAGCAGCCTTTGTAAATTATGAAGGTGCTGGTACGGTTGAGTTCCTTTACGACAAGCACGGCAACTACTACTTTATGGAGATGAATACTCGTATCCAAGTAGAGCACTGTGTCACGGAGGAAATCTATGACGTAGACTTGATCAAAGATCAAATTCGCGTAGCCGCTGGTGAAGAACTTACTGAGGGCTACCAAATGCTCCCTAATCGCCATGCGATGGAGGTGCGGATCAATGCTGAAGATGTCTTCAATGATTTCCGTCCTAGTCCTGGTAAAATCCAATATTTCCACAAGCCAGGTGGCCTTAAAGTGCGCGTAGATACGCATGCTTTCTCCGGCTACGTAATTCCTCCTTATTACGACTCTATGATCGGTAAGCTGATCGTAACAGGCAGCAGTCGTGAAGATGCGATATCAAAAATGTCGCGCGCTTTGGAAGAGTTTATTGTGGAAGGGGTCAAGACTACGATTCCATTCCATCAGCAACTGATGTACGATGAGAAATTCCGCTCTGGTATTTATGCCACGGTTTTCCTCGAAAACTTTGATTTGAAACCTGAATCTGAATAAGATTTGGCAATCGATATAGCTAGCCCCAAGGCATTGCCTTGGGGCTTCTTTTTTGGCAATGCCTTGGGCCTTGCCTTGGCGCTTTTTGTCTTATTCAATTTTGATCTTCATTCCCGTTTCCACAAGGGGGATCAATTCTTCTAGGTC
>CAZHOC010000185.1:0-8074 GCA_964534295.1 uncultured Bacteroidia bacterium
CTAAAAGGGAAGCTGTTGTCATTGACTTGCAGTGTGCCATTAAGATAAAACTCTACGCGATCCACATAATCAGTACTGTCTTCAGTTTCAGCGAGAAAAGTGATTGGATCGAAATCGATCTGGATCGCACCATCTTCAATACCACTTAGTTCTATTTCAGGAGCAGTATTGACGGGAGAAGGTAGGATGGAATAGTAGACCTCTAGTTCTGGCGCAGCCGTCCCATCATAAGACTCAGCAATTCTGCGGCCCCAACCTGAAAAGAAAAAGCTCACCGCATTGCTGGGTTGCCAACCTGGCAAATCCACAATTTCTTGGAGCACCGCGGCAAGATCAGGAGTCAACTGGCCAGCACCAGATTGACCAGCTGTATTCCAGTTGGCTGGCGACCAATCAACAGATTCTTCGGTAAAGTCTCTAGCACTGAGGTTACCTAATACATTGGCAAAGGGCCCGGAATTGAAGTGCTTTTCTCCTCTGATCGAGATATCGACTGGACTGTCATTATTGATTTCATCTACAGTAAACTGTATAAAGGCACTATCTATTCTTGCCCCTGCGGGAACGCCTATACTTCTAAAGCGAACTCCCACCAGCTGATCAGCACTAGAAGCTTCGTTTATTAGTTCTAAATCGGTACTAGAAAGTTTTATCGTCCCGGCAACCCCTTCCTCTGCGTCATCATTGGTATTGCTTACTGCTACCGAAATACTGCCAGAGGTCGAGCCTACATTAAAGCTTATAGAACCAGAGGTAACCGCATTGCCGTCATCATCAGTTGCTACAGCATAGAGGTCAAACGTTCCGCTGGCGGGAATAACATAAGAAAGATCAAAAGGACTAACAGTACTAATACCTACAGATGCCCCATCGACAAAATACTCGACGCTCTGCACACTACCATCTGAGTCTGCCACAACGCTACTTAAAGTGATGGTAGTAGGGATAGCAATCACCGCTCCATTGGTGGGATTGCTAATGCTAACCGTCGGAGGATTGCCTACAAATATCTGCTTGTTGATCGTGAATGAATCGGCAATTACTCCGCTATTATTGAGAAATTTCAAATCCAAACGACCACCATCAACTTCTAGGATACATGATCCCAAAGTATTGAAAGAGGCATGCATCACGGGGTGATTTAAAGGACCGCCACTGGTTTTGCCAGCACTACCGGAAGTAATATAAATCGCGCCAGCAGAGCTATTGGCGTTGACAAAGCTTTTTTCGTAAGCGCCATCACTATTTTCCTGCCCATCGCCATTATCAAGAATCATGGCCGGAGTCAAAGTCGAAGAAAGCCCATAGTGTCCATCCAATAGGTAGGATCTTTCATAAGAATGACTATGTCCGCTAAGGACCAAATCCACGCCATAGTTTTCGAGAATGGGCAGTACGTTTTCACGCATGTCCTCAAGGCGCCCTCCACTATCAGAAGGATCGTCCGAATCATGGCTTCCTTTACTGTAAGGCGGATGGTGGAAGTACACCACAATCCATTCCTGCTGCGTAAGGGCCAAATCATTTTGCAGCCAAGTCAGCATCGGCCCCGTGGGACTCCGATCTGAATCATGTGAGTCCAAGGAGATAAAATGAATATTGCCGTAATCATAGGAATAGTATGCTTCAGTACCTGAAGCAAGCCCACCTAATTCAGCATTTGTGGGGATCGTAAAAATATCAAAATAGGGCCCATTACCGGAGGCTGAGGAGGTATACCCATTATAAAACTCATGATTACCTAGGGTAGGAAATAGAGGAGATTGCGCTAACAAATCCTCGTACATATTTTGAAAAACGGCGCTCTGATATTCGGCGTCTGTACCGTTGTTATAAGCATTGTCCCCCAGCATGAGGATCAAATCGTTGTGCTGATTGCCGAGATAGCTGTAATACGCATTACGAACCGAGCGGGCATTAGCATTACCCGTACCACAATCGCCTAAGATCCAAGCTCTAATGGGAGTCTGTGAACCCGTAACTGGGGCCGTTTGGAAATAGCGATCGTTGCTAGGCCCTAAGAGGACATTTGCATTTTCGGAGATCGAATAAAAATATCTAGTGTCAGCACTTAGACCTGTAAATACTGCCTCATGCTCAGTAGTGGTAGCAGCTGAAGAATAGGTTTCTGTATAAACTCCTAGACTAGTTCCCGCACTTACTTCGGTAGGTACGGGTGAAGAGGTACGATATCTGACTACGGCTTGATCATCAGAAAGCATTTGAATGTAAGGCCCTCTGATGATGGTTTGACCGTGGATTATTGAGACAAAAAAAGCAAATACAACTAATAAATTAAATCGTTTGCCCATAGATAAAAAGCTAGAAGCTCCGAGGCCAAGGCCCAGAGTTAGGGAATTTTAATTAATCAACAATTCCATCCACTATGGCAACTGTTGAGAGAGAACGAAAGCACGGCTAAAGCTCGTGTTTGCGGGATGGGTTAGCACCGATATAAATATTTCCGATATATCAGAATTCCCTCCTTGGAATATTATCTGCCCATCCATATTCAAATCTGCTCCATCATATGCGTTCACCACAAAATTGCGGGCAAAGCTAGAATTTGCAGGATCTGTTAATACTTTGAGAAAAATTGCAGTGGCATCATTACTGCCTCCTTGAAAAATCACTTGGCCGTTGCCATCAACATCCCCTGTCCAGAGGCCTTTTTGCCCACTACCCAAATCTTTGAGTGCATTGCTGCCATAAGTAGCCAGAGTAGAAAAGTCTAGCTCTGTAGCACTATTATCGAGATTTATTGCCACGGCGCTCATAACCCCAAGGTGATTTCGATGTCTTACGACGATAAAGTAATTGCCAACGCCAAGATCAGGGAAGCTCAATACACTTTTACCATCTAAGTCGACGATCTTTCCATCACGTCTGATTAAAGCTGGTCTAGCGGCTATTGTTTGGGTATTGTCATTTTCATCACGGAGCTCTACCCAAATCCAATCCACGATTGCGGTGGAGTCGCTAACATTTAGCACCTCATTGCTTAAGCTATCACCGTCCCATTCACCGACGATATTAAAGCTTCCTAGGCTAGTAAAGGGTTCCTGCCGAGGGATGAGATTAAGCGTTCGCAAAGCGTCTCCCATCAACTGCTGACCTGAATTGTAAGGTCCTTCCAGCCAAACATTGATAGCCAAGCTAAGCACTTCTCTTCTGGCAAGAGAGAAGTTATCCCCATCCTTTAGAGGTACATTTTCAAAGACGAGCTTATTACCCTCTATATAGTAGTCCTTTGCTATTACTTGGCTGTTGTTGAAGTTATTTCCCCCGTCCCGGAGAACGACGAATTCATTGAGATTATCAAGGGTGTAGTTATCTAATTCGAAAGTGAGGTTGAAGCTTCTAGGATCACCGTATGCGCTTACATGCCAAATTCTACGATTACGAGCGACTATCCCAAGTGGTAGGTTCAGTGGATCTGTATCCTCACTCATACCCCAGACATCGTGGCCAACATAAATAAAGTCTTCTTCTCCTAGGCTATCGGGATCAATAGAAATACTGAGTACAGAGCCAGCCTCAATACTCTTGCTGCTAGTCTGTAAAAAGCATTGCAAGGAGTCTCTTCCTATTCCGACAATGCCGAGGTTGTAAGGGGAGTCATCAACGAATCGATGTTGATTAGGTTTTATTTGTATACCATACTTGGTTGCTAGATAAGTTTCAACATCCCTACGCTCTCCAATATTTAATTGGCGATCATAAGCAATTATCTCTGCGATGTAGCCTCCGAGAGGCAATTCACTAGGGCCACTAGCCCCCAAATGAAAAATCCCAGGGGCGGCGCTAGCAAAACCCGCTGTTTTATCTACTCCATTGAGGTAATATTGAGAAAAGAAACCGCTATTGGAGGCGGTTGCTATGACAGGCCGCAAATCATTATCTGAAATCTGTTCGCTACTCCCAACTAAGGAAGCTGCAAACATTTGGTGTTGCTGTTGATCTGGTCCTAGATACCAATCTCCGCCACTTTCCAAAGCTCTAGCGTCCCCTTGTGGGAAGGTTTCTAGGTTATATACCACAAATAGCGTATAGGGATTGCCTAACTCCAAGGTACCGTCCATCCCGTCATTAACATCATCAAAATAGAGGGCAGGATTACCATTGAACATCTCGAGATTAGTATGATAGACGGGTTGGCGCGCATTATCCGTTTGGACAAAGTTATTTGCCAAACCGCTTTGGTCAGTCCATGTACTCACCAAACTACCATTAAGAGTGGTATTGGTGCCAATATCGGCTCTTACCCAAAGCTTAAGTCCTTCTTGTATACGAGCAGGAAAACATGGCTCTGGTAGATTCTTTTTAGCAGGGGTTCCGTTGCCAGGGGAGGCAAACCAGTTCTCACCTAAAGCATTATCTAAGGAGGTATTTCTAAGCGAAATACTAGGGCCTTTTCCGTCGCCCAACAAAGGCCAAGGTGCCTTATCATTGTATTTTACAGAGTCTACAAGACAGTATGATTTGCTATAAAGTAGGATTCTTTCTCCGGCATTGTCCAATCCAAAGGCCATTGGTCCAACAATTGGACTCACACCTGGAAATTGAAAAGAAAAGAGAAAAGTATTTTCTGCTAAAATCAAATAACCATCGGCCGCGATAGTAGTATTGGTGGGGATTACATAAAAGGCATTTTCAGTATGTAGCTCCCAACCTCCTACATTTACACTGGTCCCAGAAGGATTGTATAGCTCTATCCAATTGCCTGGATCAAAGCTTGGATCAGAGTTATAGTGAATTTCATTGATTAGAATTGGGCTTGGCGATGGATTACAGGGATCACTCACATTGTTTGCAGCCCCTGGGGTGCCACCTTGGTTTGACGAAGGCAACCATGCAGAAGCCTGTTCATTATTCAAGACGGGATCGACCAGTGATAAGGAAGGTCCATTGCCAGCTGGTCCAAGCGGCCAGGGCGCAGTAGATTCATATTCTACCTCATCCTCAATGCAGAAATCAGCGTTGAGCAAAAAGACATGTTCCCCCTCACCATTGAGCGTAAAGCCCATGGGGCCAATGAAATTTGTCACCCCTGGATATTGTGTTGAAAATAGCGTAGAATCTTCCACAATCACCCAATAATCACCTGGGGCCAAAACCATGGATGGCAAACGAAAGCCATTGGTTTCGTCCATCAATACCCAATTAGAGATATCAATGCTAGCATTGGTAGGATTGTGAATTTCCACCCAATCTCCGGGATCAAAAAGGAGGGAGGATTTGTAAAATATCTCATTGATGACGATACCTTCTGTACCTGGGGGACAAGGTGATGCTAATACATTTGCTTGTCCAGGTGTTCCTCCGATATTTTGCGAAGCTGACCAATCGCTGAGACTATCGTTAGTCGTAACATTATTGGCTAGCGATAAGGTATATCCCAAACCATTAGGAGATAGTGGCCAGGGCGGCAAGTCATTATAGGTCATATCATCGACCTCGCAATAGTAAGGCGAAAAGAGTCTTATTCTTTGCCCACTATTGGAAAGTGAAAAGCCTAACTGCCCGGCGTAATTATTGACAGTCGGATGTTGAGCAGCAAAAAGGGCAGAATCTGCTACTAAAACAAAATAACCCCCGGCAGGAATGATCGTTCCCGAAGGGAGAAAAAAACCAGCTCCGGACTCATCCTTGAGCTGATAGTAAGATATATCTACAGCACTAGCAGTAGGATTATGGATCTCAACCCAATCGCCTGCGTTGGCATTTATCGTATCAGATTGATAATTGATTTCTGAAATCAGCAGATTCGGAGGACTGATTGGCAAACAAGGATCATTCCGTATGGTATTAGGAGCACCGGGCGAACCTCCAAGGTTCCATTCTGTACCCCAACTGCTCGCGACACTATTGTCAAGTAGGACGTTCCTTAAAGCCAAAGTAGGCCCATTACCATCGGGGATGCTTGGCCAATCACCCCCATCATTATAAATCACCCCATCCACTACACAGCCGGTAGGGCTAGATAAAATTATTTGGTCGCCAGATTTGCTAAGACCAAACCCCAAGCTTCCTATGTAGTTATTTACCCCAGGATGTTGATTGGCAAAGGCTAAAGAATCCTTAACCACGACCCAATAAGAATTTCCCCCAATAGCCATACCAAGAGGGAAATTAAAAACCCCACTGCCATCACTCAATTTCCAATTAGAGAGGTCTACTGGTGTATTGTTGGGATTATAGATTTCTACCCAATCGTCCGCATCCAAGGGAGGAGGGAGATTATAACTAATCTCGCTTATGATTAGGTTAGCTGGTGCGGGATCACAAGGGTCAAAAGCACCTGCATTTGCTGCTCCAGGGGTACCATTAGTAAGCGGAGAGGCAACCCAGCTTGTAGGCAGGGAATTGTCAATATTGGGATCTATTAATTCTAAAGAAGGACCATTCCCATCCGCTGCCACCGGCCAGGGAAATTGATCATCATATTCCACCGAGTCGAGCGTACAACCACTGTCTGTGAGTAGTTTGAGTAGTTCACCCGACCCACTAAAGCCAAAAGGAATAGGGCCAATGTAGTTGTTCACTGCAGGATAGACAGCCGCAAAAGAAAAGGTATTTCGGACAAGCACTAGGTATTCGCCATTGGCAAGCAAAGTACCATTGGGAATTACATAGGAATTGCCTTGATCTTGAAATTGGTAGCCGCTTAAGTCAATCGTATCAGTTGTAGGATTAAACAACTCTACCCAATCACCGGGATCTGGAGAATTAGGCGGATTGTAGTGGATCTCAGAGATCACTACGGCTGGGGTTTCTGCTGGGCATTGTTGTCCAAGCAGCATCTGTGCCACTAGCATTAGTAACAAGACTAGCATAATCCGTGGATCACGGATAAACCTCTCTTTCATGTGTCATTTTTTACCCCGTCCGAAGGTGTCAGTTCGGACTATTAACAACATCGGAAATTACAATCCATCCGCTCAAAACTCTTTAGCTGAAGTCCGACTGGTATAACTTGCGTAGGGAATGGGTTAAAATCAGACTTAATGGGTTGGAGTAGGGCTTTATTGATTCAGGCAAAATGTTGTATTTTTATCACTCACGTATTAAAAACAACAAAACAATAGGACGAAACATGAGAATTACACTACAAGCGCTATTGATGATCTCGCTGCTCTCACTTTCCTTCAGTATTCAGGCTCAAAACGAAAAGATGAAGCCAGAAGAAACCGAGGTTTGGGAGCCTGTACCTGAAGTAGTAACACCAGGCGAACAAAGTAATTTGCCGCCTTCAGATGCAATCGTACTCTTTGATGGCTCAAACTTTGATGCTTGGGAAAGTGCCAATAAAGACGGAGGTGAGGTTAAATGGACTCTTGCTGATAAAGCAATGACCGTAAAGGGGGGAACTGGAGCCATCAAGACTAAACAAGAGTTTGGCAGCTGTCAACTTCATATCGAATGGAGAAGCCCTGCCGAGGTCAAAGGCAATGGTCAAGGTCGTGGCAACTCTGGCGTATTTTTGATGGGTACCTATGAGGTTCAGGTATTGGACAACTACAACAACCCCACCTACTCCAATGGCCAAGCTGCTAGTCTCTACAAGCAATCTATCCCCATGGTAAACGCTTGTCGCCCTCCGGGAGAATGGCAATCATATGATATTATTTTCACCGCTCCTCGCTTTAATGACGATGGCAGCCTTGCAAATCCAGCTTACGTTACTGTGATCCACAATGGCGTTCTGGTACAGAATCATGTCCAACTCAAAGGCCCCACTGTCTACATAGGACTACCCGAATACAAGGCTCACGGCAAAATGCCGTTAATGTTACAGGACCATGGCAATCCGGTAAGCTTCCGCAACGTCTGGATCCGCGAACTTTAAGCCTCAAAACATGTACAGAACATTAACTATTTGTGTGGCGCTTCTCTTGGGAAGCCTAACTACTAGCGCCCAAAATTATAGCTTAGCTGAAGGCAGTAGCTGTACGGTTAGCGGTACTTCTAATATCTCTGATTGGACCGCAGCTGTAAATGAAATGGATTTACAGGTGGTAGTTGCCGACAACTTTTTCTCTCGTAAGGGAGTCAAAGTGGATGGTAGGTTAAC
>CAZHOC010000186.1:0-8073 GCA_964534295.1 uncultured Bacteroidia bacterium
CTTGACACTCTGCTGAACAGGTAATCTAATCCCATAAACATCTGTTGGGCCCCAGACATCAACTTTGTCTAGACCTTTGGTGATGGGATGGTCGTGGGCTCCGCCAGCGATTATGCCTCGTGTACTCTGGTATTTGTGATGTCCGTGGTGATAACGCCAAGTCTCACCCAGTACGGTACGACCAAAGCCATCTTCCCATTCGGTCATATCGCCTTTATAGTTAAAAGTATAGTGCAGCCAATTGTAGCTAGTGTCTTTGGACATGAAAGCATGGGTAGCCGTGCGCATGCCAATGAGTGGTTTACCACTTTTAAGGTAATTGTCGATCTCTTGCATTTGTTCGTCTGGGAGCTCTCTAAAGCGAGTGAACATAAACATCAGATCGGCAGATTGCAGGGCAGCTAGCCCTGGAATATTTTTTAAGTATTTGGGACGTATGATGCCCGGATCATTGGGGTCTTGGGCAAACAAAACGGTGCAATCAAAACCATGTTGCTGTGAGAGAATGCTCGCGAGTTGGGGCAGGGCTTCTTCTGAACGGTACTCTTCATCTCCAGAGACAAATACAATATGCTTTCCCGCTCCAGGACCTTCTAGGCCTTCATAATGAATCCATTGGGCTGGGCCTTCGGGCATAGGGGGAAGTTTGGGGCCTCTTTCGCTGGTAGTGGAGGGAGTATTGCAGGCTAATGCAAACAAAACTAAGGCAGATAATTTAAGCAGAGATTTCATAGAGTAGTAGTAGCTTATATATTTCCAATATAAGCAAGAGGGTGTCAGCCTCAAAGTGCTAACACCCTCTAAAATCTATGCAATCGTTTGATCGTTTTACTTGCGATTCAATTCGCCTCGTTCTTGAGCACGCTGCATAGGGTTTTGATTTTCCCCTTGCTTATGGCTTTTAAAGACCTGGAAGCGACTTAGTTGAGTTTCGCCAGTTGCAGACCAATAGTTGTTTTCTGTATCGGTATCAGCGGTTTCGCGATCTGGGTCAATCTGGATTTTGCTGACCTTTTGGTCTTTTACAAATACCTTTTTGAACTCGTCCTCATCCAGTCTCCAAATGTCTACTGGTACAGTTTCGCGTTCGGTGGTACCGTCCTCAAAAGTCCACTCGATGATCACAGGCATCACTAAGCCACCTTTGTTGCTAAAGTGTAGCTCATAAAAATGCTTGCCACCATATAGCTTCTCTTTTTCCTCAGCGGTATAGCGTTCCTCGAAGAGGTTCATGGTAAACTCCTGTACCGAATCCTGAGTCTCCCATGGACGATAGCTATTGTAGAAATCTTGCAATGAAGGATCTTCTTCAACGGCGAATTTGATGCCTAGCTCACGATTGCGACGCTTGGTGAGGAAGTCAACAGGAGGGGTTTCTTTTTGTGGGTAGGTACGGGTTACCGGCTCTGGATCATTTTCCATGTCTACCTGATACCACATAACGGTATCGAGCGCGATATCTACATTGTCGATGCTGTAAAACCAGCCTCTCCAGAACCAATCCAAATCCACACCACTAGCATCTTCCATCGTGCGGAAAAAGTCAGTTGGGGTCGGATGTTTGAAAGCCCAACGGCGGCAATACTCCTTAAAGGCGTAGTCAAATAGCTCGCGTCCCATTACTGTCTCACGCAATACATTCAAGGCTGTAGCGGTCTTGGCGTAGGCATTAGGGAAGTACATGACGATGTTTTCGCTATTGGTCATGATTGGCTCCAATCTATCTTTTGGCATGGCCATATAGCTGGTAATCAAATGCGGAGGGCCTTCCCCTGATGGGTAATTGTTATCAAACTCTTGCTCGGCGATAAACTGCATAAAAGTGTTAAGCCCTTCGTCAAACCAAGCCCACTGACGCTCATCGCTATTGATGATCATCGGGAAATAGTTGTGCCCTACCTCGTGGATGATTACGGTAATAGCAGACTTCTTAGCGCCTTCGGTATAAGTGCCATCATCAGCCGCGCGACCTGGGTTGAAACAGATCATCGGATACTCCATTCCGTTGGCAGCTTCTACAGAGATAGCCACTGGGTAAGGGTAGGGGATGGAGTAGTTCGAATACGTTTTGAGAGTATGAGCGACCGTTTTGGTAGAGTAACGATTGTAGATCGGATAAGACTCCTTAGGGTAGTAGCTCATGCACATTACGGTTTTGCCTTCAGGAGTTTCGTAGGGCATCGCATCCCAGATAAATTTACGGCTAGCGGTCCAAGCAAAATCACGCACGTCATCTGCTTTGTAGATCCATGTTTGTAGGTCCTGAGACTTTTTGCGCTTCTCGGCTTTTTTGGCCTCCGCTAGCGTAACGATTTCCACTGGTTCACTTGAGGTCTGAGCCGCCTGCCAACGAGACCATTCATCATCACTGAGGGTGGTCTTATAGTTGAGACATTCTCCGGTAGATCCTACCACGTAATCGTCTGGTACGGTCATATTTACTACGAAATCACCAAAAGTGAGGGCAAATTCACCTCTACCGGTAAACTGCTTGTTTTGCCAGCCTTCAAAATCGCTATAAACGCAAAGGCGTGGGTACCACTGCACGATGGTAAAGAGGTAGTTGTCGTCATCTTCAAAGTATTCATAACCACCACGACCCCAAGTCGGGCCATCGACGCGGTCGATGAGATTGTAGTCCCATTCGATTTTGATGGTATAAGACTCACCTGGAGCTAAGGCCTCTGGTAAATCAACCCGCATCATGGTGCGATTGATGATGTGAGGCAGATCTTTGTCGTCGATATTTTTGACTGAGTGGATATTGAAGCCGTGGTCTTTTTCGAGATAGTTGTAACGCTCAAGACCAATCATCGCTCCTTCACTCATCGTCGGTCTGATGGAACTCGGATCGAAGCGTAAATTTTCGGCATTGTGGTCATGCTGGTTCTCATCCAACTGAAACCATAGATAGGTGAGGGGTTGAGGAGATTCGTTGTAATAGGTGATTTCCTCAAAGCCTGTGAGGCGTTGATTGTCAACGTCTAGGGTACAGTTGATGGCATAATCAGCGCGCTGTTGCCAGTAAGCAGGGCCTGGGGCACCATCGGCTGCACGATATTGGTTAGGATCGCGAATAAGTTGGCCGAGCTGCTCAAATTTGTTGGCGTGGTTGGAAGTGTTTTGGGCTTGGCTGAAACTGATCGTTCCTGGAAGGAACAACAGCAAAAAAATCAGCCTAAGCGACTTTTGATGTGCAGAATACTTCATAGCAAAGGGGTAAAATTATCTGCCGAAAATACTCTTTAAGCGTGCTGGGAGCAAACTCCTTTTGGTAAGTATCTGCCAAAATGGGGCTATTGTCTACTAATGGCAGCTTTGACTGATCAAATTGCCATTAGTAGATTATGAAAATAGCTTGCTAAAGAGCGCTATCAATTATTGGTTTTGGGCCTTACGAAAATCATTCATAAGCCTGCGCTTCGTCATCTTTTTTGCCGCTTTTTTTGAGGATCATAAGGCAAGCGAAATCTATTAATCCCCAAGATGATGAAAAGGCTATCAATCATATTTAGAACCCTCGCTCTGTTAAGCTTTTCAGGCTTACTATTTATAAACTCATTGGCTCAAGAGGTGCAAAAACCATATGTTTTGAGTCCTTGGATCGGTCCAAGTATCGATAGATATGAGATTTGGCGCTTTGATCTATTTGCTTCCTTTGGTGAAGAGGTCGAAGCGGTAAGTTTTTATCAAGAGGATGAGAGCACTTTCAAGCTTGCAGTGCGAGACCTTAGTGGAGATGTTGAGCTAGAAGAAGTGGGCTTGGCTTATATTCAAGATTTAACGATTAAGATTGAAGACGCCATCCCCAAACTGCTATTTGATTATGCCCAATTGGTCGAGATGTCCGAATCTGGCAATCTCAATGTACCTATCAGATTGCGTTTGCGCGAAGCGCAAGTGCTGAGTGGGACTATTACCCAAGTTAGACCTATGTACATAGTCATCAGCAGCAGGACTGGGACGATACGCGTTGACTTGGAGCGTATCATCGAGATAGAATTTGGGGGCGTTGATTTTGATACTTACTACTTAGGCGATGAGCCTGATAAGTAATGGATCAAAAATTATTTATCGGTGCTTTGCTGCATTTTTTGTAGCTGCTTCAAAAGCTTCTCGAGCTCCTCAGTTTCTTTGTCCATTGCCGTTTTTCCTGTTCTATCCTCTAATTGAGCATTGATGGCACTGATTCCTGCTTCAATAATCTGTGGTTTCGTACGCAGAGAGACAATCGTTCGGCCCAGCCGTAAAGCAACTTCTTCTTGACGAATCCCAAGGGAGTAAGCTCTTTGATATGCATCTAAGGCTCTCGCATAATTGCCAGAGGCTTCGAAGGCAGTAGCTAAAAAGAAATGAGCCTCCTTATTTCCCAACTGTATAGCTCGCTCAAAGGCAGCGATGCTACGTGGGTATTCACCATCTGCAAGGGCTTCTTGTCCTTGTATGAGGCTTGCCTTACGCTGCAGTTCTGGGTCTTGGGCGATCAAAAACTGTTTGATTTCATCGGATTGGCCTAAAGGGGCACCGGCATTGAGATAATGCTCATAAGCTATGCTAACTTGCTGTAGACTTTCTTCTTCGATCAGGCCTTCAAGCGCTTTGCCTAAATAGAGCCATGCCCCGGCATTTTGTGGGTCGGCTTGGGTCGCTTCGCGCAACTCATTGACAGCTGCGTTCCACTCGGTATTCTCTTCTCTGGCATCGTGGCTTTGCATATAGTAAATCTTGCCAAGAGGATAAAATGCTTCGGTCGATCCTGCGGCAATCGCCTTTTTGAATGTCCTTCTAGCAGTGGAGTCCTTGCCCAAAAGCATCTGAATTACCCCCAAATCATCCATCAGATCGACATTGCCAGCATTTACTTCTTGGCGAAGCTTGTTTTCCAAAGCTTTTAGTCTTTCCGTTTTCATTTCCTCTTGCAGGTGTTCTGCAACTGCTTTAAAGCCGGCTAGTTCTGCCTGCTTATCCCCAATCGCTAATGGAGCTAGTTGTAGTTCTTCTAATTCTTCTATAAAGAGTGCCATTTTTGCTTAGTATGCGGATGAATATTGAGAGTTGTCAGTCTCTTCGGTGATACGATCGCGATAATATTTGAAACTGTGCCCGGCGCCGTCCTTGGCGATTTGAGCAATCAACTGCTGGCTAAATAGGCTGCCTTTTTCGTTTTCTTGGCAAATCAACTGTTTCATTGAGTTTGCAGAGCTGATGAATGCCGAAGTCATCATGCTAGTACCAACCAAGGGAATATGATCAAGGGTATCCTCTTCAAAATACCCTCCCACTCCATAGGCTCTGTCGTACTGTAAGGACCAGCCTGTATCTAAAATAACAGACAGTGTTTTGGCCTTGATAGAAGCATCCGCAAGACTTTGCAATAAGATTTCCTGACAGGTCTCGGTCTTCTCATTGATGCTGTCATAAGCCAACAAACCATATTGAGTAGGTTCGCCGGAGCGAACGCTTCCCGTTCCTGCATAGATAAAGGTGGCAGGAAAGCGCCGCGACTGAGCTACTAATTTGTTGTAAGCAATAATGATCTGCTCTCGGGTTGCATCTGCACCTTTGAGGATAGTGATATTGCTTGCTTGATAGCCCATATGCTCGACGAGGCATTTTTGCCAGGCAGCTATATCGAGCTCAGAGTTTTTGGTATTGGGGCCATTTACACTCACCAATAAAGCAAAGCGAGGCGAGGTCTTTCGCTTTTCGATCCATTTATCAAATTTTTGCAGGACCTCGGGTACAGGGAGCTGTTGTTTCTTGCTTAGCTCAATGTACTGAGCTAAAGTCTGGGAAGCTTCATTGAGCTTTTCATCCTCAATCTGGCTTAAAAATAATGCCATGAGGAAGTCTCGCTTATGTATACTATTACGTTTCGGTAACATAGGATTTAGGCTGAGAAAAAGGCAGATTTTCGGAGGTGATTGGCGTTTTGGGCTAGACGAAGCAGATGGTTCTGATCCGGCACAATGTCTTTGGCTAACAAGAAATTGAGCATCGCATTGACTCTTTCAGGTTTAATGTATTTCACACTTCCCTCACAATACTGGATCAGATTGGTGAAAATATCTTGTTCATGCTTTTCGGACAGGACGAGCTCCGGGTTAAAAAACTGCGGATTTTGGTTTCCTACCCTTTGCTCGATGAGAATACTCACCAATTGTGGTAGACGTTCCCAATTATCACTTTCGGCCAATTGATGTAAGACTTCTACTAGTGAATATGTGAATACACCATGTGGCTGGCCGCCTATTTGAGTTTCTTTAGCATGTTGGTTTGGAGAGGCACCTATGAACAGACCATAATCAGTCGAGAAATATTTATGTAATCTGTTTAGGCCTTTATGACCGTCTGTGTCTAATATCATGCCTTTGGAGATGGGCGGCATTTGAGCCATGGCGGCATTTAATTCGCTTAGGGTCATATCAGCGCCCCCTTCGCCTCGTGAATCATGCGCCACCAAAAAGTTATCTCCATTGTCCGTAGAATGCCCAGAGTAATAAAAGATAAAGCGATCTTCAAAAACGACCTGGGAGGACAAGTCCTTGAAGGCCTGCAGGATATTGGCTTTTGTTGCTTGTTCATTTGTTAGCTCTGCGATCAGCAAAGACTCATCTGGCCAAATAAGATGGAAGGCTTCCTTTATTAGCTTTAGATCGTTGACGCAGCCATTGAGAGAAGGGGCACCTAGGTATTGATCAATCCCTACCAACAGCAAGCAAAGGCGAACACTCTGGGATTGATTCATACGCAATTCCATCTCTTCGCAGAGTGGCATGAAGACATGATCAGACCAGTCATCACGAAATCGATCTACCGCTTCGGTAAGCTTTTCTGAAAAATCTTCCTCAGCTTGCTTGTGGAGGAGGTAGAACATGCAACATTTCAAAAACTGATGCTCTACGCTAGGCTTGGTAGCTTCCAAGGCGGTGATGGCCCCTTTGTATTCACCCGCGGCAGCTAAAGCTCTGGCATACCAAAGACTAAATTCACTGATCTCTTCCGGCTTTTTGCTTAGCCTTACCGACATCTCAAATTGCTTAGCCGCAGATAGGTAGCGAGAACGTTCTGGGACATACTCTGCCAAGTCCATGAGTTGGAGGCCTAGATTGAAGTGCTTACGCGCATTTTGTCGTTTGCGAAATACAAACTGCCCCCCTTTGTGCCCTCTCACCCGCAAGGGCTCTCCACGAGGGGTTTGCTTATCGTCCGCCGCAACCTTTTCGAGGACCTTGACACTCAGTTCCTGAACGCCAATGGATTCGTTTTTCCTTAGCTCTTCCAATAAATTGGCCGCGAAGGGACTGTTTTCGCCAGCTGTACCATCAGAGACGACCTCATTGCGACCAGCGGTAATCCCCCAGCGAGAAGGATCTTGCTCTAAGCGAGTGTTGGCGATGCTTTTACCTTCGCCCGTGGCGAACAATGATCCCGAAAAGCAGGAATCGGCAAGCAACAAGGTATGATGGGTTTGTATCCCGTTTAAGAAGTCTCGGATCGTACTATTGGATACATACATCGAAAAATCATCCAAAGTAGCATCGACAGGAATCCAATAGCCTTGCTCCAAAAACTCATCGTACCAGCCATGGCCAGAGTAATACAAAAGTAGGTTGGCTGCCGCTTCTTCATGTTGACTCCCGCGCTTTTGATTTTCATCCTTGCAGATTTGCGCGACTTGTCGCATATGCTCAATGATGTTTCGACGAGTAGCTTCCCCTTTTACTAAATGAGAAAAGCGTTCGGCGTGGCCGCTACATAAAAAATGAACATTCTCCTCGTCAAACTCATATTCCTCCAAAAGCAATTCAAGCAGGTCCTCAGCGTCCTTGACACAGTTTTTTAGCGGTGGAATCCCATGCGTATCATAGTCGTCTATGGCTACGATCAACAGATAGTTGGTGCGAGTAAGGGTTTGTTCCCAACTGCCAGTAGGAGCAGAGGGATCGGGGAATAAATTTCGGGTCTTTGGTGCTTCCATTACCTCAATAAGGTAGGCAGAAATTTCCCGCTTATAAAATTGTCTTATTGGGGCTCTTTTGCCCTTTGTCTGTATTAAGGCGTTTTCTTCTA
>CAZHOC010000187.1:0-8047 GCA_964534295.1 uncultured Bacteroidia bacterium
AATTGTCTTACCCACATGAAGCACATACTATTTCTCCTCCTAGTCCTAGGGTTTATCGGCTGTCTATCTCCCCAACTCGACCTCACGCCTTATCCTGCCCCCAGCAATCCTAATCTCAAGCATTTTGGCTTTACGCTGATCGATGTTGGTTTTGACGATCCCAAGGACCGCCAGAAGAAAACCAATTATATCGAAGAGGTAGCCGACTTTAGCAATCTGGCGGACTTGCTGGTGATCAGTCCGGAGGATACGATTTTGTCGCGCCTGCGCTTGATGGCAGAGCATGAAGTCAAGGGCTTTTTGCACCTCAATGAGCTCTTTTTTGAGATTGTGGGCAATGATTCAGAACTCAAAAGCGGCACTCAATACGATCTTCGAGCAGATTATCAAGCGCGCTGGGATCAGTTTGTGACGACTAATCAACTCGATCAACATACAGATTTGCTGCAAGCCTTTTATATCGGCGAAGAGCCCACTTGGAACGATATAGATTCCACAGAGCTTAAGGCTGCCTGCGACTACGTCAAGCTTAGCATACCCGAAGTGCCGATAATGGTGGTGGAAGCCTTTCCGGTTTTGGAGGAATTAGTAGTGCCGAATTCTGTGGATTGGCTGGGATTTGATCGCTATTTCATCATGGATCCCCAGCAGGATTCGAGTTTTCAGGCAGATTTGAGTATCATCAAAGCGAAGCGCCAGGCCCACCAGCAACTAGTTTTAATCATGGATTGCCACCATTTTATTTTTGGGCATTCGGCTCGTGGTATCGAAAAGAACGATATGGCGCAGGTAGCCAAAAATTATTACGATCTCGCCAATGCTGAGACCGATGTGGTGGCGCTGATTGGCTATCATTGGCCAAGTGGCTTTGAATTTAAAGGCGTGAGAGGAGCGAGAAATATGCCAGAGCATGTGCAGCTTGAGTATCGCAAGATTGGGGAGGCGATTACGGGCAAGTAAGACCGCTGCGCGGAACGCTTAATTTTTGGTGCGGCATTCATGCCGCACCTACAGTGATACACCAAAACAATCATTCCCTCCCCCTTGCAATGCCCTCCCTTTTTGCTAAATTCTCGGCGGATGCAAATTATCCGACCTATGAAGCCCCTCATACCTGTATTTTTTCTCGCCAGCCTAATTTTTTTCTCCTGTATGGAACCCGCAAAGCAAAATGCTGAAACTGAAGTCAGCAGCAAAGCACTCGATATCCAAGGTCATCGCGGTTGTCGTGGCCTCTTGCCTGAAAATACCATCCCCGCCTTCCGGAAGGCGCTCGAATTGGGCGTACAAACCCTTGAATTGGATGTGGTCATCACGGCAGATAGTCAAGTGATCGTCTCGCATGAACCTTTTTTCAATCATGAAATGAGCCTCAAGCCCGATGGCAGCGAGATCAGCGAGGAGGAAGAACGATCGCACAATATTTATCAGATGGATTATGCGACCGCAGCGACCTATGACGTAGGCCAAAAGCCGCATCCTCGCTTCCCGGATCAGGAAAAAATGGCGGTGGCTAAGCCCTTACTTGCTGAGGTGATTGCCAATGCAGAGGCTTATGCCAAGGAATTGGGACGTGAACTGCCGTACTACAATATAGAGACCAAGACCACTCTAGCGGGTGATGATAGTTTCCATCCTGGGCCTGAGCGCTTTGTAGATCTGTTGATGGGCGTGATTCAGGAGGGCGGCATCGCAGAACGTACTTATATCCAGTCTTTTGACGTACGGACTTTGCAAGTGATGCAGCAAAAGTATGCGGGCATCCCATTGGTTTTATTGGTTGAAAATGAGGAAGGCGCCCAAGCCAATCTTGATAAGCTCGGCTTCAAACCGGCGGTTTATAGCCCTTGGTTCAAGTTTGTGGACGAAGAATTGGTAGCGTTCTGCGAAGCAGAAAACATGCTCCTCATCCCTTGGACCCTCAATGAGGAGGCCGAAATCAAACGCGCCCTTGAACTCGGGGTAGACGGTATCATTTCTGACTATCCCGACCGAGTGATTGCCTTGAGCCAAAAATAAAAGCAAATACTTATCTCTCCTTCCCATATTTCTTGTCCTTAGAAAGCAACACACATGAGCGATTTCAAATCTTATTTCGGGCCTTGGGCCATAGTAACGGGTGCTTCCAGTGGCATCGGCGTAGAGTTTGCCAAACAGATTGCGGAGCGTGGTCTCAACATTGTATTGACCGCTCGCCGGGTCGAACGCATGAAAGCCTTGGCCGCAGAAATCCGTAGCAGCTATGGCGTAGAAGTGCGGGTGGTGGGCCTCGACTTGACCAAGCCTGACATGCTGAGCGATTTGATTCCTGCGGTGGAAGATTTGGAAATCGGCCTGCTCGTCAACAATGCAGGCATGAATGTGGCGGGAGCATTTTATAAGACAGATTTGGGGCAGCACCTCAAAACCCACGTTCTCAACACTACCGCTCCGACCATTTTGGCACATCACTATATGCAGCCGATGATCGAGCGCAAAAAAGGAGGGATCATCTTTACGGCTTCCACTTCCTCATTCTTCCCTGTGCCTTATATGGGTAATTATGCGGCGACCAAGGCCTATATCCTTTCGCTAGCCGAAAGCATGAATCTTGAGCTGAGCAAAAAAGGCGTCAAAGTTCAGGCGCTTTGTCCAGGATATACGCGTAGTGAGATGTCAGAGGGAGTGCCGGATAGCTTTTTGATGATGCAGCCGGGTCCAGTGGTCAAGAAATCACTTGATAAGCTGATGGGCAACTATCCATCGGTGGTACCGGGATGGCCTAATATCGTGATGACGAGGATTTTGCCTTATTTCCTTTCGAGGAAGGGTTTTGCCAAGCTAGGAGCGAGGATGCTGCGTTAGTTGGTGGCTTTTGTTTGGTTTTACTGCTGCGCAGAACGATTATCCCCGGTACGCGACAAGGCACTGCCTTTTCGCAAAACAAGCGTTCTGCGAAGCAGTAAGCAAAAACCTAAGCCAACCTAGCATTCTTTAATGCGGCATCTCTTTGACCGCGCTCTAGGGCAAGCTGGATGAGATTATCAATCAAATCACTATACCCAAGGCCCGCCTCAGCCCAAAGCTTAGGATACATACTGATGTTTGTAAATCCCGGCAGGGTATTGAGTTCGTTTACGTAGACCGAGCCGTCCTCGCAGAGAAACATATCCACACGGGTCATCCCCTCACAGCCGATGGCGCGGTAAGCATTTTTCGCCACCAGCACGAGTTTGGCCAACATTTGATTGTCTATATTTTCAGCGGGAATGACAACATCCGCGGCATTGGGATCTTCGTATTTGGTATCAAAGTCATAGAGTTCCGCAGAATTGACTACTATTTCGCCAACGCTAGTGGTACCGACTTCTCCATTACCCATGACGGCGCATTCGACTTCGCGACCGACGAGGGCTTGCTCGACGATCACTTTGTGATCAAAGCGAAAGGCCTCCGCAATGGCAGCGTCAAACTCTTCTTTATTGCTAGCTTTGCTCACCCCAACGGAGGAGCCCATATTGGCAGGCTTGATAAATACCGGGAGCCCTATCTGATTGACTACAGCTAGGTAATCGATGGCGTCTTTTTCGTAGTAGTGAAAGCAGAAGCCTTCGGCTACGAGCAAATCAGCCTCTTTGAGCAAACGCTTGGTAATATCCTTATCCATGGCCGCCGCAGAACCCAGGACGCCCGGTCCGACAAAAGGTAAATTGAGATGACGCAATAAGCCTTGCAGGCTGCCGTCTTCGCCATATGGTCCATGGGTAATGGGGAAGACTACCTCAATTTGCGGAAACTCCTCAGCAGTATCCCAGTAACGAATTTGGCGTTCGGCGAGGCCGGGAACCAAACAAAGCGGCCGACCGCTAGCGGCAATATCCAAATTCTCCCCCTCCATATCAGCATGCTCTAAGCCAAACCATTGGCCGTTGGGATCAATGCCGATCAATACAATTTCATACTTGTCTCGAGGAATAGCCGCAAAAATGTTGCGCGCGGAGAGTAAGGAGATTTCGTGTTCGGGAGACTTGCCACCAAAGAGCAAGGCCATAGTAGTTTTCATACAAATTCCGATTTATCAATAAGCCGAATCAGGGGGAGGAGGGGCCAATGAATTATTGATCAATTTCTTTAAATCAGCTATGTACAGTTTACGCGTAAACCATAAAGTGAGCACGAAAAAAGCTACAATAAAGCCTAAAACTATCCCCTTGATTACGGAGCCTTTCTGGATATTGAAGGGACCGCGAGGATAATCTAGCACTTGTAAAATGGGGGTATTTTCGAGCAATTGGGATACGGCTGACTCTCGACTAATCATCAGATTGATATACATCTGTTGTAAGATGGAGGAGGTAGCTTCTAATTCCCTAGGCAATACCTCTTGACTGGCCATGATCCGATAACGAGACTTGTCGACAAAGCTGGCGATCTGCCGATTGACCTTGTCTAGCTCCCCTTTGACCGAATCGGCTCTCAGGGTAAAGAAATCAAGATTTCGTTTCGCCTTTTCCGTCTTTTGGTTTTGGTAATAGGTACGGAGAGCAAGGATATACTTATCTGCTAATATCTTCGCAAAGACGGGATCTGGTATCGTAACACTAAAGTCAATAAAGCCTTCTTCGCCTACATAGGCAGTCATCCTTTTACCCAGCTGTTTACCGCCTCTATACACCTTTGTATTGAGACTAAGTTCTGCCTCTGGCTCAGAAAAACTAGCGATTATTCTTTGCAAAAGGGAAGGCTCTCCATAAAAAATCGCAAGGGCTTTGTCAGCCAATAGAAATCGTTCTTTGTCTTGCAGCCAAACCGTATCTCGGCCACCGTTACCCAGATAAATCCCGTAAGGGTTCTTAGGATCATAGACAAAGAAAGTATCTACATGAACCACGATAGTATCGCTAACGACTGATTCGGCGATACGGCGGCTTTTCAAAATCCCGATCATATTTTGGGACTCTTCGGGCACCATGCCCCCACCGAAAAGTAGAGAAACAGGATTTTCTAGATTAATCGAACTAGCTCCATCTGATTCTGGATGAAACTTCGCGGCAGCGATATATTCAGTCGGGCTATTGTACTCGCGATAGCCCAATACCAAGGCAAACAAGAGACCAAATATCAAGAACCACCATTTTCGCCGCCAAATGACAGCGCGATATTCTTCGAGGCGATCAAATAAAGGGTTTTCCATGGTCATCGACTTATTGGAAGGTTCGATCGACTAGCAATATTACGGTCAATGCGGCTGTGATGCCAGAAAAAATCTGCTGTAAATCCAGCGGCTCACGATCTTCCCTCTTTTCCTTTTTCTCTTTCTCCGGCTTCTCCGGAACGCTTATCTCACTCCCTTGCTCCACTTTTGGATAGAAGGAAACCCACAAAAAGCGACGAGCACTACGGACTCTACCATTGACATACTCGACTTTCACTTGCTTCTTGTCCGTTTTGCGATCAAAGCCACCGGCTTGGCGCACATAATAGCGTAGGCTCCTGATGCCAGGCTCATAAACGACCTTTACCCCAGATTCAAGTACGTTTCCTTGGATAGTAACTACATCCAAACGGGCAGGAATCATTAGCTGATCGCCTTCTTGGATCGCGATGTCCCATTTCGAACCGGGGTTGCGTAAGGCTTGCTCCAATTGGATGGAGATAGTACCAACTCCTTTGCGCTGAAGCACCGCTCCTTTGAGATAGGCAAGCTCCGTAATTCCTCCAGAGCGAGAAACCAAGGAGCTTAAACGCTCATTTTTGGAGATCTTATTATATACACCTGCTACTCTGACTTCCCCTGAGATACTCACATTTTCTTGTAGGAGGAAATCTGGATTGGGGCGCACGAAAATCTGGTCAAACGCATTGATCTTGATCTCATCAAGACTTTCGTCATCACGCCAATCCTGAGAGGTGGAAATCCTTTGGATTACAATCGGTACTGGGATGATCTCATTATTCTCCCCGATGGTTTCTACCACCCGTGAGAGCTCAATATTGCCATAGTCTGCTTCTATTTTAAAGCCTCCCGCTAGATAGAAGAGGTCGCGCAAACTCATATTAGGCAAGACCTCATATTTACCGGGACGGCTAACCAAGCCATTGACGATGATTTCTCCTTTACGGACAAACTCATCCTCAGAGCGAATCACCACCTTACGAAACTCCCACATTTTGAGACTATCGGCTATTGTACTTGACTGCCAATCCCTTGGGATACCTAAGCGAATGATTTCATCTTCTCCTGAACCAAGGTTGTTGATCCCTCTTTCTAAAGGATTAAACTGGCGATAAAGCTCTACTTCCTGGATATAAACACCTTCTATTAAACCACCAGCTTGGTAGAGGAGGTCTTTAAAAGTCATTTCTCGGCTTAGCCGAACGCTTCCCGGATTATTGACTTGACCGGAGATTTCAATATCCCGGGTCTCTTGGAAGTTCTTTTCCGAGAATACTTGTAGCCTATCGTTGTACTGTAATACGATATTATTTTCGGGATTATCTAGATCCACAAGGCTAATCGGAATATAGCTCAAATAGGCTGTCGTCGGATCTGTTCTTATCACATAAGCTCTGGGTAGGAAAGCTTCTTCTTCCAGGCCTCCGGCTTGCTGGATCAATTCGCTCACGCGATCACCCTTCTTCAACTGATAATCATCTGGAAAGGCTACCGGTCCGATGACCCCTACGGTATTTTCAGTTTCTGTTTTCTTAGCCCTTATCTGAATGAGGTCTCCTCCTTCAAGAGGATATACAGCCCCATCATCCTTCAAGTAAGTGCTAAGTACGAAATCAATCTGCACGGGCCGTTCCTCGTCCGGGCGGATCATGCGCGCACTAGAGCGCAAAGCTTGTGGTTTGAGCCCCCCGGCATAATCGATCAACTCTGCGAGGTTCTCTCCTTCCAACAATTCATATTTCATTGGCCTCTTAACTGGACCATTGATCGCGACGATCTTTTCTTGGATGCCGACAAAGAGGACATCATTGTCTTGCAGATAAACAGGATCCAATTCGCCATCGATAAGGATGTCATACAAATCGATCACCTTGGCGACCTCGCCATTACGACGAATTTCTATCTTCCGCACTGAACCAATTGGCGTAACCCCACCTGCTTCAAACAAAGCATTAAAAGCAGGAGTGGCAGCATTGATTTTATAAGACCCAGCTTGTTTGACCTCGCCAAAGATATTGACGCTGATGGAGCGTTGACTGCTCCCGATAAAGACTTCTAGTTCTGAGCATTTAGAAACAATATTGCGGTAGCGGGCGATCAAAATATCGCGGGCTCTCCCATAAGTCAGGCCTTCCAATACCACTTTACCCAAATACTGTGCTCTTACTGATCCATCCGGTCCAACAGTTAGGGTAGTGCTAAACTCACTACAACCCCAGACATTGACCGCGAACACATCGCCCGGCGCTATGACATAATCAAAGCTAGGCGCACTACTGATCGCCTTATTGAATTGAACTGCATTGTCGAAGATGTGATGACCAAAGATTTGGTTTCCTCTCGGAGCCGCCACTTGTTCCCTCACAGGTTGGATCACCTCCGGCTCCTCTTCGCGTTCCGCCGCAGGCGCATCTACAGACTGGGGAGGTAAAATATCTGGATCAACAGGGGTATCAGGAGCGATATTGGACTTAGGTTCAGTGCCTCCCTCTCCTTGTATTGCTTCTGGGATTAGGCCCTCTTCCTGCAATTGTTTAGCAATCTCCTCCTCACTTTTTCCATCTAGGATGAGTTCTTCAGCCCTACTCTGAATGGCTTTTTGTTGATCGGGAGAGATTTGTTCAAGGACCTCGGGGGGAATCTTTCGCACTAAGTCAGGAGATTGACCGTAGGCAGCGAAAGGCATAGCCCACAAAAGCCCACTGAGCAAAACGACGAAACAGAAGTTATGCATGGGTTATAGGTTGGATGGGTGCAAATCTACGAAATGCTGGATGATTGCCATTAAGGAATCATTACGTATTAACAAAAAATCTTACGCCTTGATGGATTGGCAAAGTTCCACCAAAACGCCGCTAGTGTCCTTAGGATGCAAAAAACAGACGAGTTTAT
>CAZHOC010000188.1:0-2418 GCA_964534295.1 uncultured Bacteroidia bacterium
TATAAGTTGCTAAGCAGCATTCTATTCTTAAATTGCTATGTATTGACCATCGCGGACTCGTCAGCAAGAAATGTTTGTTGAAGGCTCATTACCAACTTGTTCAAATCTACCCTCCTAGAAACCACTGACACAATGAAAAGCAGAGAGCGGATCGTATTATATCTTCTTAGCAGTCTATTTTTATTCTCCTGTACAAAAAAGCAGGAGCGGGTGCTCATCTTTTCAAAGACTGTGAAGTTTCGGCATGGCTCTATCGAGGAGGGTAGAAAAACGATTCAAAAACTGCTAGAAGCACAAAATATCCTGGTAGATACTACTGAGGATGCTAGCTTTTTTGCTGAAGAGACGCTCAAGCAATATTCAGCCATTATTTTTCTAAATACTACTGGGGACGTGCTCGACCATGTACAGCAAGCAGATTTTGAAAGATATATCCAAGCCGGTGGAGGATTTGTTGGCATACATGCTGCAACTGATACCGAATATCATTGGCCATGGTATAATGGACTAGTGGGAGCATATTTTGCTGGACATCCAGCTCAGCAGGAGGCCACGTTAAAATGTCTAAACAGTGAAGACCTATGTTGCCAAGGGGTACCCGACGATTGGGCGTTCCACGAAGAGTGGTACAACTTCAAATCCATTGAGCCAGATTTAGAAGTGATCATGACCATAGATGAATCCTCCTACAATGGTGGGCAAAATGGCGAAAATCATCCCATGGTTTGGAAACACAATTATGATGGCGGCAGGGCTTTTTACACGGGTTTGGGGCATAAGAATGAAACCTATGCTGATCCTATTTTCCAACAGCAACTAATGGCCGGCATTGAATATGCAATCGGTGAAAACAAATTGAATTATGCAAAAGCTACAAGCATGCGAGTGCCTGAAGAAAATCGCTTTCAAAAGCAGGTACTAGATTTCAATTTAGATGAACCGATGGAGATAGATGAACTGGGAGACAGAGGTATCGCCTTTATTGAAAGAAGGGGGGCGGTCAAGCTATTTGAGTATGCCTCTCGGCAAACGATTATCCTTGATAGTATTGATGTTTTTTATGCCAATGAGGATGGACTTTTGGGAATGGCGGTAGATCCCAATTATGAGGAGAATCATTGGGTTTACTTTTTTTACTCACCCAATATTGCTGAAGCTACCCAATACGTTTCTCGATTTACCCTGGAAGAAAATAAGCTTAGCGATGAAAAAATACTGTTAAAAATCCCGCTGATTCGAAAGTGTTGCCATAGTGGAGGCTCTTTAGAGTTTGGTAAGGATGGGCTATTATACATTGGGGTAGGGGATAATACGAATCCATTTGAGTCTTCTGGATACGCTCCTATCGATGAAAGAGCAAATCGTCAGCTTTATGATGCCCAAAGGTCAGCTGCCAATACCAATGACCTCCGCGGTAAAATATTGAGAATTAAGCCAGAAAATGATGGGACCTATTCTATACCCAAGGGTAACTTATTTGTGGAGGGAAGCCCAAACTGCCGTCCTGAAATTTTTGTTATGGGTTGTAGAAATCCATTCCGCTTTTCGATTGATCCCAAAACCAATTTTGTCTATTGGGGAGATGTCGGCCCAGACGCTGGGGTAGGGGATAGCTTGCGAGGACCAGTGGGGATGGGAGAATTTAACCAAGCCCAACAGGCAGGCTTTTATGGTTGGCCTTACAGCCGTGGCAATAATCAAATGTATGTAGACTACGATTTTAAAAATAAAAAATCTGGCGCTTCATTTGTTTCCAATCAAATTAAAAATAATTCACCCAATAATACTGGAATTCAGAACTTGCCTCCAATTCAAGAATCATTGATTTGGTATAGTTATAAGAAGACAAATCATTTCCCATGGGTGGGGGCCGGTGGAGTCAATCCAATGTCTGGACCATTTTATCATAAGGAGAATTATAAGGGGGGAGACAACATCCTGCCTCAATATTTTGACAATAAATGGTTTGTCTATGAATGGATGCGGGATTGGATTTATGTGGTTCAACTTGATGAAAAGCATGAATTTGTGCAAGCTGAGCCCTTCATGCCCAACACAAAGTTTTCGCATCCCATGGATATGTTGTTTGCTAAGGATGGGCAATTGTATATCCTAGAGTATGGGCAAAAATGGAATAGCCGCAATCTTGATGCTCGCTTGTCGGTGATAAACTACAATAGTGGCAATAGGCCGCCAGTGGCTCAACTTGAAGCGGATAAAGAAGTCGGTCCAGCTCCTTTAAAGGTTAGCTTCTCTGCCGCTAATTCACTTGACTATGATGCTGATAAGCTCAGTTACACTTGGGTCTTTGGTACCGAAGAATTCCAGAGCGATGCGCCTGACATAGAGTATACTTTTACAGAAGCAGGAGCCTATGAAGTTTTGCTAACAGTAACTGATGAAGCAGGCAAAGTCGCT
>CAZHOC010000188.1:2428-8030 GCA_964534295.1 uncultured Bacteroidia bacterium
AAAAAATCTTGGTGGGAAATGAAGCTCCGCAAATTAAAATATCATTGAGCGATGAGAACAGAACTTATTGGAAGAATAAAAAAATCGATTATTCCATTGAGGTCTCTGACTCTGAAGATGGCCATACTTCTGATGCTTCTATAGATCCTGAAAAAGTAAGGGTAACTTTTAATTATATCCCTGAAGGGGAAGATATGATTCTGGCGAGTATTGGCCACCAACAAAATATAGTACCAGCTGGTCTGAAAATCATCAATGAATCTGATTGCAAAGCTTGTCATGCGGTAGACAAGAAAGTAGCAGGGCCCAGTTATGAAGATATTGCGTCTCGCTATGATGAAAAAGATAAACAATTACTTATCCGGAGTATCATAAAGGGCAGCCAAGGAAAATGGGGGGAGAAGATGATGTCTCCCCATCCGCAATTGAAAATAGCAGAGGTAAGCGAAATCGTAGATTATATTCTTTCGCTAGATCCAGAAAAGACTCTGACGGAAAATCGATTGCCTTTGCAGGGAAGCCTGCAATTTGATGAGCATACAAAGCATGATGTAGCTGGCAAATACGTATTGATGGTTTCCTATTTGGATGATGGGCATCCAGACGTCCCGGGCTCTTCGCTTTCTGCAGTAGAAGAAGTAATCTTTATTGCTCCACGGATGGAGCTAGAGGATGGAGTTGCCTTGGATAAAACCCTGGGGGTTTGGAACAGTCAAGGTCGGACGCTAGTGGGTTCTATTACCGATGGTAAACAAATCCAATTTGCTCCCATCAGCTTTGATAATTTAACTAGCATCACTATTGGAGCAGCCTTTAGTAAGGACTATCCATATCATGGAACGCTTGAAATCCGGAAGGGGAGTCCCACCGGCCAACTTCTCGGGCAAACAAATATTTCTTATTTCGATGAAGATAAAGCAGGTTTTCAAACCTATGAGGTTGATCTTAAAGCAAGTTCTGGTTTGGCTGATTTATTCTTGCTTTTCAAAAACGAAAAAGACAAGGATCAGTATGTGATGAATGGTGATTGGCTCCAGCTAAATTACTATTAGAAGAAGCGTTCATCGAAGATGGAAAAAGGAAAATATGAAATCCGGGCCGCCACCCTAGAAGATGCCCTAGAAATAAGTGTCCTGATCAATAGGAGTATTGATAGCATCGCACACAAAGGCTACACCCAGGAACAGTTGGTCGCATGGAAAAACGATAATTCTGTGGATGCAATTAAAACTAAATTTAGCGATCGACTTATCTATTGTGCTTTCGATGACAAGGGATTGCTAGGGACAATCAGCCTAAAAGAAAATGAAATTTTGGCTCTACATGTCCAAGCTTGTACTCGTAAATCAGGAATTGGAGCGAGGCTTGTAAAGCATGTCGAGTCTTATGCCAGAGCAAAGGGAGTGAAAGAAATAAGTTTGACTTCTGTCCCGTCCGCGGTCCCTTTTTACCTCAAACAAGGCTACCAAAAAGTGAGGGAGCTTATCGTTTATCTTGAGGGGGTTAGCTATGAAGAAAGTGAAATGAGCAAGCAATTGTAATTTAGGATCTAGGACTTTCCTCGTTTCTCTTAACTCCCGCCTTTAAGTAATTGATTTACTCTGCTTTTGTAGGTTTGCCCAATTGGGACTTCATGCTCCTCGATTTGAATGATATTGCCTCGCACTAATTTGATTTTGTCTGTGGCAACGATGAAAGATTTATGTACCCGTAAAAAGTTCCCTTTTGCCAAAAGCTGCTCCATATTGGAGATCTTTTCATGACTGAGGATCATCTCATCTGCCAAGAAAACTTTAGAATAATTGCCATAGGCTTCTACAAAAAGAATGTCCCCCATATGGATCTGATGATGCTTTTTGTCGCCTTTGAGGAAGAAGCTGCTGTTTTGACTACTTTGAGTGGGCGTGGCTTCTGATGGACTGCTGCTTTCGGTTTTGACCTTATTGATGGCTTTTAAAAAGCGAGGAAAAGAAAAGGGCTTGAGTAAATAATCAACCACATCTAGTTCAAATCCTTCTAAAGCAAATTCTTTATAAGCGGTAGTTACGATGATCTTAGGTGCCTGCCGGAGAGTTTTAAGCCATTCGAAACCAGTGATTTTGGGCATGTTTAGATCGAGGAAAATAAGATCTACCTTTTGTTCTGCTACAATTGCAGAAGCCTCGATGGCGTTATAAGCATTACCAACTTTCTTGAGATGGGCAAGGTCTTGGCAGTAGCCTTCAATGATCCGATGAGCGATTGGCTCGTCATCAACGATTAGATAGTTCATGGGGCTTGATTTCTATGCTTACTGTATAGGTGTCAGCAGTTTGCGTAATTACCAATTGGTGCTGATTGGGATAAATCAGTTCAAGTCTTTTCTTTAGGTTTTTGAGACCGATACCTCCTTCTTTGGCCTCTATTGCCTCATAATTATTGCTGATCTGATAGTGGATGCTAGTAGGAGTAGTGCTGATATCTAAATGGATGAATGCGGCTTCCGTTAGGCGTTCTACGCCATGTTTAAAAGCGTTCTCCAAAGGAATGATCAACAACAAAGGAGCAATCCTATGCGGATGTTGAATATCTTGCTCGAAAGAGATCTCAACTTTTTTCTGGTAACGGATTTTATGTAACTCAATATAATCCTCTAGATAAGTCAGCTCGTCTTTAAGCGCTACAAAATCCGCTTGTCCTTCATAAATCGTATAGCGCATGATATCAGAAAGCTTTAAAATCATGGCCGGTGCATGATCTGATTTTTCTACCGCAAGGCCATACAGATTATTCAAAGTATTAAAGAAAAAATGAGGATCAATCTGGTTTTTAAGCAAAGTCAATTCCGCCTTGGCTTTGTCTTCTTTTAGGATCCTAAGCCAACGCCATTGCTCATACACCCATAAAGCCGCGAAGAAGGGGAGGGGCAGTAAAAGAAACTGCAGGAAATTTTCATGATAGTCCTCAAGGTAGTTGGGCATCATTCTGAAAATCAGAAAGTAGGAGAGCACCAAGCCATAGATAGCAAAAATGGCTATCCTGTATTTCATGAAAAAATCTGGTAGGATGAGATAGGCTACTCCTAGCCAGAATAAAACCAGCAAAGGAATCGTGATAGGGTTAATATTTACCTTGGTCAAGCTTTCTACAACAATCACCCCTAGCAGCAGACTCAGCACCATGAGGATCTTATAAATGGGGAACTTGTTGAGTAAATAGGAAATAGTCAGCCAGCAAAGAACAATGGCAACAAAATGGATGAGCAAATAAGCAATGCCATTTACCTTGGTTGGGGAAACAATGAATACACCTACGTCGCTGAGGAGGACCGTAAATACGATACTGATGATCCCCCCAATGCCTAGAGCCTTATAATTTTTCAAAAAAGAGCTACTCATAATTCCTCAAACTACTGTATCCTCCTTCTAAAAGAAAGCAGACAATGCCCATTAAGCATTCTCGCTTCACAAAATTAAGTATCTCCAGTCTAGACAATAAAAAAAATGACCAATAGCCTATTTTTTGCCACAAACCTTATTCTTTTGGCCATCAGTTGGTCTCAGCGCGAGGGGGCTCTTTTGTTTTTTTACCTCTCCATCGAGGAACGCTCATTCGTGGCTGCTTGTCGTATAAAAAAATAGCTATATTAAATGCCCTAGTATTTGAGTATGAATTTTGCCCCTTTTCATCCTATTCGAATACCCAAGAATTGATGATGAATTTCGTGGAGTTTAACTCAACTACTACCGTGATTTTCGCTTCAATTTTTGTTAACCCATGCTCGAAAAAATTACTCCCTATTTTATCTGTGTGATCATTTTATGCATCATTGGAGAAGCTTGGTATAGCATCAAAAACAAAAAAGATCTCTACGACAAGCAGGACTCTTTTACCAGTATTGTGCTGGGGATATTAGGGGTGCTTACCCGAATAGGGCTCAAAGGCATCAATCTCGCCATTTGGTTTGCGATTTATGCCATCGCGCCTTTTAAAATCGAGACTTCCGGATTGTCTTTGATAATTCTTTTTCTGCTCAATGAGTTCGTCTACTATTGGTTTCACCGCTGGAGTCATGAGGTGCCTTTTTTGTGGGCCACCCATGTCAATCATCATTCTTCTATGAAGATGAATTTTTCGGTTGCGGCCCGGACTCCCTTTCTCAATGCGATCTATCATATTTTATTTTGGCTACCGCTACCTTTATTTGGCTTTCATCCGATCGATATATTGCTGGTGGAGACGATTAGTTTCTTTTTTGCCTTTGTGCAGCACACAACGATTATCCCCAAACTAGGTATGCTTGAATGGGTACTCAACACTCCCTCCCATCATCGGGTACATCATGCTTCTAATGAGCAGTACATCAATAAAAACTACGGCAATGTGCTGATCATCTATGATCGACTATTTGGCACTTTTACCGCTGAGGAGGAAGAACCCGTTTATGGCCTGATACATAATCCCGAGGACCGTAGCACGCTTAATATGATATTTCACGGTTGGAAGGAGCTCATTTGGGGCCGCAAAGAGTGAGCAAACTTTTAACATAAATTATCATTACAGCATTCATACTAGTGCTATATTTAGAAAAAGTAGCCGATGCGTGTATTGATATTAGGAGCTAGTGGAAGAACCGGAAAATATATTTTAGAAGCTGCCTTAGCGAAGGGCTATGAAGTAAATTGCTTGGTCCGTAATCCTAAGAAATTCCTAGCCTATCAGGCCAACGCCCAAGTATCTATTATCGAGGGAACCCCAGCTAGTTTGGACGATCTTGCCCGAGCAGCTGAAGATTGTGAATACCTGGTCAGTGCTTTGAATATTTCAAGGCGGTCTGATTTTCCTTGGGCTCGATTGAGAACTCCTAAGCATTTTTTGTCAGAGGTAATGCAAAACATTTTGAAACTAGCAGAAGCCCAAAAGTTTCAAAAAATTACCATTTGTTCGGCTTGGGGAGTAAATGAGACTTTCAAAGAAATACCTTGGTGGTTTCAACTCCTGATCAAGTATAGCAATATTGGAGTCGCCTACAGAGATCATGAAAGGCAGGAAGCCTTATTGGATAAGACTGATTACTTAAACTGGACGGTGGTGCGTCCCGTAGGGCTGATCAATCGAGGGAAAATGAAAGAATTGAGGCTTAGTTTCAATAACCAACCTAAACCATTACTGACGGTCTCTCGAAAAGAGGTAGGATACTTTATACTTGATAGCCTGACTCAATCAGAGTTTGATTACAAAAAACCAGTTCTGTCCTCTCCCCTGTTTTCTTGAAATAATCTCCCAAAAGCTAATGGAGGACGCTCTCACACATCTGGTTGTTAATTGGATCGATATTGAAGATGATTTCATCTTGGTAGGTGCGACTGATAATTTGCGCTGGCAATGGGAAAAGGAGGAGGGGGTTTCGGGAGCTGACGCCAAGAGTATAGTTTGCGTGAGTTTAACTGAGGAGGGAAAAGGAAGGGCTGTATTGGAAAAGGCGGATTTTTATGCGGGTCCAGGGGATCTCAGTCGTAGCCTTGCGATGTCTTGTTTGGAAGAGCTATTCGAGATTGCATGGTTGATAAAGAAAGACTCGCTTAGCTATGAGCGTGCGAGAGAGACGTTCTTTGGAAAAGAA
>CAZHOC010000189.1:0-7969 GCA_964534295.1 uncultured Bacteroidia bacterium
TTTCAGAAAACAAGGCCAAGCAATACGACGATCTGTCTCCTAACAACATCATTATCACCGCGGATACTATTGTGGCGCTAGAAGACGAAGTTTTGGGTAAGCCCAAGGACTATGAGGAAGGATTGAGCATGCTACAAAAGCTAAGTGGTAGGACCCACCAAGTCATTACTGGCGTAACCTTATTCCACAAAGGACACTTCCGTTCCTTCGCAGAAGAAACCTATGTCACTTTCCGCCGCCTATCAGAGGTACAGATCCGCCATTATCTAGAAAACTATAAGCCTTACGATAAAGCGGGTGCCTATGGCATCCAAGAATGGATCGGCAAAGTGGGAATCAGTCGCATTGAAGGAGATTATTATAATGTTATGGGCCTACCTGTTTCCCATCTTTATCAGGAACTCAGCCAATTTTTTGAATAATGCTTTCTATTCTTTCAGACGAGCACTTTATGCGCCAGGCCTTCCGCCTTGCGGAACGCGCCTTTGAGGAAGACGAAATTCCGATTGGTGCTGTGATCGTCAACGAAGGCATGATCATAGGCAAAGGTTATAACCAAACGGAACGTCTTTCTGACCCCACAGCCCATGCCGAGATGATTGCGATCACCGCAGCATGTGAGTATATGGGCCATAAATTTTTACCGGAGTGCACTCTTTATGTTACCATCGAGCCTTGCCCGATGTGCGCAGGAGCGCTACGCTGGGCTCGAATTGGTCGAATCGTCTATGGAGCCCCAGAACCGAAGGTAGGTCATAGTCGGCACGCCCCTTCCCTACTCCATCCTCGCACCGAGGTACTGGGAGGCATTATGGAAGCCGAATGCGAAGGTATTATGCAAGAGTTTTTTCGCTCAAAGCGCGGACAGTAGAATGTCGAATGTCCAATATCGAATTTTGAATGTAGAAGGTAGGAGTGTGCAGGTCTTACCACTTACTTAATCAAAAGCGCCCCCTAATAATCTCTTATTGAATTTTTCTTAAGGCTAGGAAAAAGCTATAGAATCAGGAATTCCCGAACCTTCTACATTCAAAATTCAGCGTTCAACATTCGACATTCCCTAGCTTTGTAAGCCGAGTATTCTTTGATAAATCTCCATATCATTGAGGACTCGATAGGCCTCTTGTAGGTCTGGATCATCAAGAAATGAAGCTTCAATCACCCCTTGCTTATAATAATAGCGGGTGATGATTTCCTTCTTTAGCAGACGCATAATCTCTTCCTTATGGGTAATCAGATCACGGGTCTTTTGACTTTGGAGATTCGTTTCAATCTCTGATAAAGCAGTTTGGAGCTCGAGTTCGGTGAAGCCGCTCTCCGCTAAAGCTTGACGCATCTTAGTCAATTGCTGCTCGGTCAAAGTTTCGAACTGGAAGCCACGGCGTTCGACGAAGTCGACGAAATCACTATAAACCTCCTCAGAGACCTGAAACTCCTGCGGCTTTGCTATCTTTTCTTTTTCTTGACTAAAGGCGGTCACAAAATCGAAAATGATTCCCTGATCAACTAAGGCTTTAGACACTGGCATCAAAGGGGCATGTACAACTGGTCGATCAGGATCAACACCAGCACCATCAAATACTTTGCGGCCATTACGGGTTTTAAACTCTGAAATCAGACTATCTGCGACTTTGGTAACCGTACCATCTTCGAGGCGATTTGAATAATCCAGCGCTTGAATACATCTGCCACTAGGTGTATAGTACTTAGCCACAGTGATCTTCATTTGGGTATTAAAGCTCAGAGGACGCACATTTTGTACCAAGCCTTTCCCAAAGCTACGGGTACCGATTAGTACTCCACGATCCAAATCTTGAATAGATCCCGCCACAATCTCCGAGGCAGAAGCACTGCGCTCATTGATAAGCACGACTAGGGGTATATTTTCATCCAAAGAGGGATTTACGGTATAAAACTCTCGTTGTGTATCATGCGTGCGCCCTCTCATTTCAACAATCTTTTGGCCTTTAGGCACAAAGACATTGACGATATTGACCGCTTCTTGCAGACGTCCACCAAGGTTGCCTCTAAAATCGAGGATCATTCGATTCATGCGAGGGTTCTCCCGCTTAAGACTATTGAAGGCGTTGGCTACCTCTTGGCCCGCATTAGCGGTAAAACCGGTAACGAGTATATAGCCAATTGAGTCATTTGCCATTCCAAAGTAGGGGACATTTTCTTGTTGAGCTTCATTTTGGCCGCCTCGCGGAACGCTTAACTCTTGGGTTTCATCATTGCGGCGAAAGAGAATATTGACCAAAGACCCACGTTCGCCACTGAGGAGATTTTCGATCTCATCCATGCTCCTTTTGCCACCGGCGACATCGATATTATCTACTTTGAGGATCTCGTCCCCCACCTGCAAGCCAGCTTTGTCCGCAGGGCCTTCTTCAAATAATTGCAGCACCAAGATCTGCCCTTTACGGACTCCTACCTCTGCACCTATTCCACTATACTGGCCAGTACGGATCAATTTTGACTCATCAATCTGGCTTTCGCTATAGTAATTTGTATAAGGATCGAGAGAATATAACATGCTATCGATCGCCGTTCTCATGAGACGGGTGGGATCCGTCTCATCAACATAGCTTTTGTTTAGCTCGGTATAGAGTTCAGCAAAGATTTCCATGTTGCGAGAAACCTCAAAAAGGTCCCCTCCAAATCGAAAACCGACCGAAAACAAGAGCAAAACAAGCATCAGTCCCCACAGACGCCAAGACTTTAGCGAAAGATTACGCATAGATACATCAAAATTGGTAGGTCAAAATAGCACTTTTTTCAGCTGTATACCAGCCGCCAAGGAAGCCTATTTTGCGAAAAAGGGCGCCAAATCTAACCTTTAAAGCCCCCAATTGCTCACTCTATGGCCCAACATTTGGGCTAAATTGTCGTTCAAAATTTCATAGAGTGGATATTTTTCTCAAAATTCCATACCTTTATTCCCTCAGTTAGTCCCTTCTTTAGTCATCATGAAACGGTTATTATTATCGATTTGGCTTCTTTCTGGAATTTGCTTTTCACTTTCAGCTCAACTGTTGGATGTGAAACTAGGTACGCCTGAATCACAGCTTTTGCTTATGGCGCAAGCCAAAACTAGGCAGGGCGATGCGACTCAGTTCGAACTAGTCAAGAAGCTCGGTACCAACTATGTCTTCAGACAGGTATTAGATGGGTATCAGGTAGATCTTACCTTCACCGTTGAGCAGGAAGAAGTTACCAGCATCAAGACGATTCATCAAGGCCTCAACCCTACCCACTTTGTGGCGATGGAAGAGTACTTTGAGGAAACTGTCAAAGACTGGCACAGTAAGTCCTACTTCGTCCCTAATGCAAGATTGGCGGACCAAGCCATGAAAAGCTTTAGCGGCTATCAGGCCCAAGCTGCTGCCTTCACCGATCCATCGATGAGCTTAATGTTTGTCTTCGTTTATTACGAAAAAGACGGTGTTGCTTACTTTTCTCGCCTAGAACGTAAGTTTTAGCAAGATTAGCCTCTCCCCTGACGCCTTTTTGTAGTTTTGATTAAAACCTCTAGCGGCAAAAACTTATTTTGCGCGCTTACTATCGAGAATTTTATCCTAACTACAAGAGCTCACAATGCAAAATTTTATCTTGAATAGCATCCGCTACGGGATGCTAGCTTTGTTGTTGCTGGCCTTTACCTTCCCTTCCTACGGTCAGAGAAAAAAGAAAAAGCAAGAAGAACAAACTTCCGAAGAGGCGACTCCTGCCAAACCAAAGAGTCCTATGGGAGCTGGCAAAGCCAATCCCGACTCGATCATGCCTTATGATCAAATTGTCACCTCTAGAGCGGTTTCAGATACCGGTTTATTTACTGTCCACAAAGTAGGTTCCAAGTACTACTTCGAGCTTGCCAATGATCTTTTAGAACAGGAGATATTGGTCGTCAGCCGTATTGCTGGCACCGTAGAGGGCTTATCGTTCGGCGGAGCCGGTATGAAGTCCCGTCCCCAGCAAGTCATAAGATGGCAACGGATGGATAATAAGATCCTGCTCCGCTCTGTCTCTTACAACAGTGTGGCTAGCGAAGACGAACCTATTTACAAATCGGTAAGACAAAACAATTTTGAGCCCATCATCATGAGCTTCAAAATTGAGGCTTATAATAAAGATACTACGGGCCTAATCTTCGAAGTCAGCAATCTATTCACTACTGATATTGCCATGATAGGGGCTTTGTCCTCCGCACAACGCAAAAGCTTTGAGGTCAAAAACCTCGACAGCAAACGCAGCTTTATCAGCTGGACTCGCAGTTTTCCCGAAAATACCGAAGTCCGCCACGTACTCACCTACAATGCTGGCAAGGCACCTTCTAATGGCTTAACCGGTACCATCTCATTAGAGATGAATCAGTCCTTTATCCTCCTGCCAGAAGAACCTATGCTCCCTAGGACATTTGACCAAAGGGTAGGCTACTTCTCTGTGGCCCAATACCAGTATGGTGAAGATCAACAAAGAGCTACGCAAAAACGATACATCACAAAATGGAAGTTAGTGCCTTCGGATATGGCTGCTTATCAGCGCGGGGAACTCGTCGAGCCAGTCGAACCCATCATCTACTATATTGACCCCAATACGCCGATGAAATGGCGTCCTTATCTCAAACAAGGAGTAGAGGACTGGAACAAAGCATTTGAAGCCGCTGGTTTTAAAAATGCCATCAAAGCCATGGATGCGCCAACTCCTGAGGAAGACCCAGAATGGAGCCCTGAGGATGTGCGTTATTCTGTGATTCGCTACGTAACCAATCCTATCCAAAATGCCCAAGGCCCGCACGTACACGATCCCCGTACGGGTCAAATATTGGAAAGCGATATCTTGTGGTATCACAATGTGATGAACTTGCTACGCAATTGGTATTTCATCCAAACCTCTGCGATCAATGAAGAGGCTCAAGGCGTTGCCTTTAAAGATGAAATCATGGGCCGCCTGATCCGCTTTGTCTCCGCTCACGAAGTTGGACATACCTTGGGACTACCGCACAATATGGGTTCTAGCGCTGCTTATCCAGTCGATAGCTTACGCTCTCGCTACTTTACAGCAAAGTTCAATACTGCGCCTTCAATCATGGACTATGCACGTTTTAACTATGTAGCGCAGCCAGAGGATGAAGGCGTAGCCCTAATGCCAGACGTGGGACCTTATGACAAATGGTCCATCAAATGGGGCTACACATATTTCCCGGATGCAGAGACAAGCGAAGACGAACGTGAGACTTTAAACCAGTGGGTGCTAGAACGCGCCAATGATCCGATTTACCGCTTTGGTCGTCAACAAAGAGGAGTGATTGATCCTAGCTCCCAAACCGAAGACTTAGGAGATGATGCCGTAAAGGCCTCTACTTATGGCATTGCCAACCTGCAACGTATCGTTCCTAACCTTATCGCCTGGACTGCTGAAGATGGCAAAGACTTCAGAGACCTAAATGAGCTTTACGGACAGGTGCTTAACCAATACAATCGTTATATGGGCCACGTCTCGAATAACATTGGTGGCGTTTATGAGTACTACAAAACCTATGATCAAAATGGCACCATTTACGAGCACGTGCCTAAAGAGCGCCAGGAGGCAGCCATGGCATTTTTGCAAGAGCAGTTGTTTTCTACACCAACTTGGTTGATTGACCAAGAAATCTTGCTACGTATCGAGCACGCAGGAATCGTAAATCGCATGCGCGAGTACCAAGTCAGGACTCTCAATAATCTTTTGGATATGGGACGATTGGCTCGCATGATTGAAAATGAAGCTCTCAATGGAGAATCCGCTTATGGGATGCTAGAAATGATGGGAGACCTTCGCAGTGGTCTATTTAGTGAGTTGCCTAGTGGGTCCGCAATGGATACCTACCGCCGCAATCTCCAAAGAGCTTACCTAGAGCGCATGGAGTTCTTGATGACCAATGAGCAAACGCCCATCCCTCCACAGGCTCGCCGCTTTATTACTCGAACCAATGTGGACGTCAGTCAATCAGATATTCGTCCGATCGTAAGATCAGAAGTCGAAGCCTTGGATCGTCAAATTGCTCGCTACTTGCCAAGAGTGAGAGACAATATGACCCGGATCCACCTTCAAGATATGCGCGCTCGCATTGCGGATATGCTTGACAAGGATTAAGGATTTTTAGGATTTAAAAATTGTTGGAGGCTTGGATAGGTCTGGTAATGAGAATTTTACCATATTCAGGCCTCCAATTTATTTCCTAGATATTCTTTTGGTCCTATGTCCCTAAAAGAGAAAGTTTTTTTAGTTGTTGAAAACGATCAGCATCAAAATCGATACAGCCTCGCTTTTGATCGACTGATTATTGTCTTGATTTGCCTGAGCATTGTTGAGATAATACTCGAATCTTTTGCCCAGCTAAGGGCCCAATTTCAGGGGGTTTTTGGTCTTACGGAACTAGTAACAACCATCATCTTTTCCATTGAATATCTCCTCCGCCTTTGGACGGCTGATCTCAAATACCCGGAAATATCTGCATGGCGAGCACGATTGAAATTTGTTTGCTCCTTTGCGGGTATGGTAGATCTCCTAGCCATCCTACCCTTTTACCTGCCTTTCATTTTCAAATTTGACCTCAGGTTTATCCGTGTGCTGCGGGTGATGCGCCTGCTCCGGATCTTTAAGTTGTCTAGGTATACCAAATCTCTGCGACTGGTGGGGGATATCTTTTTGGAGAAGCGGGGGGAACTTGGCATCAGTCTCTTTATCACCTTTGTCCTGCTATTATTGGCTTCTACCTTGATGTATTATTTGGAAGGAGACGTGCAGCCGGAGGCATTTCCTAATATCATCGCCACTTTTTGGTGGGCGATTGCGACCTTGACCACAGTAGGCTATGGAGATGTGTTTCCGGTTACGGGTTGGGGGCAGCTAGTGAGTGGCATTATTGCCTTGCTAGGGATTGGTTTGGTTGCGCTACCGACCGGTATCATCAGTGCTGCTTTTGTGGAGAAACTAGATGAAGCGAAGCAAGAAAAGCAAGCTCAAAAGCAATCTGATCAACAAACTGGCTTCGATTTTAATTATTGTCCTCACTGCGGGGAAGCTTTGCCAGAGCCTGTGAAGCAAGAAAGTTGATGGTAGATTTTATTTATAGCGACCGCTGCGCGGAACGATGATAAGCGTTCTGCGAAGCAGTAAAACCCCAAAAATAAGCCGCTTAGAAACTAGGCCATCGCCATAATAGGCAAGGAGATGGTGAAGGTACTCCCCTGCCCTTCATCGCTTTCGACAAATACCTCTCCGTCCAGTTTTTGCACGCTCAAGCGGACCACAGCCAAGCCGATCCCCGAACCCTCATATTCATGCGGTGGATTGAGAGACTTGAACATACCAAATATCTCGCTATGATATTGAGGATGGATACCGATACCATTATCCGTAATCTTGATCAGATGGCTATTTTCGGTCTTTTGATAAGACACCTGGACCGTTGGGACTTTGGATTGATTGAATTTGAGGCCGTTTTCGATGAGGTTTTTGAGAGCCGTAAACAGCAAAGAATTGCTGCTGTAGATTTTGGGCAAATCAACCATTTGTACCCTGCCGCGATACTTATTGAGCCCTTCGCCAAAGGTTTGAATGATCGTGGTCACCACAGAGTTGAGATCCACCTCCTCAATTTTGACCTCTTCATCATGAGACATGGCCGTGTAGCGCGTAAAGTCTTCGACCAATTTATAAAGATGGGAGGTACTATTTTTGATGGTCTGAAAAGACTCTCCTAATTGCTCTTGCAGATCCTGAGGGAGCTTTGTGTAGATCAAACCCGAATGCGCCCCTATACCGCGAATCGGCTCCTTGATGTCATGTGAGGCAATAAAACTAAAGGTCTTAAGCTCAAAGTTGTACTGCTCTAAGCGACGGTTGGCTTTCTGAATATCCTCGGTCCGCTGATCTACTTCCTTTTCCAACTGGCTGGCGTATTGCTTACGTTGTTTACTGGCAT
>CAZHOC010000190.1:0-4928 GCA_964534295.1 uncultured Bacteroidia bacterium
ATTTTGCCATGGTTACATGATCCGGAAAAAGGATTGGTCCTCTCCGATACCGCCCGTCGTTATGAGACCAAATCCCTCAATGTCTATCCCCAAAATCCTCAACCGGGGGATAAGGTACGGGTAACAGCCTACGTTCATAATTGGAGCCTACTGCCTACCAATGATTATGTGGAGATCTCTTTTTACTTCGGACATCCTAATCAAGGAGGTCAACTGATCACAGATATAAACGGGCAAAGTCTCCATATCACACCTGATTTCATCGATGCCCGCGGTCGAGAAAAAGTAGTCATGGAGTTTACGATGCCTTCTGGTCTAGGCAATTTCCCTCGCCTTTACGCGCATATCGACCCGATGGGTAAATTGACTGAGATTCATGAGCGCAACAATATTGGTTATGTAACCATTGAGTCCTTTAGTAGCGTGAGCATAGAAGACGAAATGGAAGAACAAGTTGCCTACGGCAAGCTTAGCGTGAGCTATCCAAATCCTTTTAGCGAGGAAACTGCAATTCGATTTCGCGTGCCGCAAGCGGCACAAGTGCAATTAGCCCTCTACGACATGCAGGGTAAAATGATCAAGCCCTTACTCAACGAAAACAAGCAAAGCGGAGAATTTGAAGTTATGGTCTCTGGACAAAATTTACCCAATGGCCTTTACTTCTACCAACTGCAAATAGGGAATCATAGAGAATCTGGGAAATTAATCAAGCGATAAGGCTTAACTCACTTTTTTCACAAGGGGCGTATTGTCAAAAATGCGCCCCAATTTCTGTATCTTTAGTTTTGGGGAGTATGTCTGATTGTAGGTTTATGTATAAGTCCATCCTTTTTGTATTAGCCTTGCTTTGCCAAAGTTTATCGCTATTTGCGCAAAGTCCTGGAGATACCACTAGGGCTGTAAACTTATATAATCAAGGAACCAAAGAACTCCGTCAAGCCCAATATGATGCTGCTTTTCAGACTTTGGCTGAGTCAGCAGAGCTGTTCAAGACCCTGGAAAACTGGCCCAAGTTTATCGAAGCTCGTAACTCCCAGGCATGGTCGCGCTTTTGGCAAGGACGACTACCCGAAGCGGAGGAGATTATGAAGGAAAATCTGAAGCTGGCCAAGCGGGAAATTGGGGATCGATCCCTGAGTGTCTCCAATATTTATTACTACCTCTCTGCCATTAACGGTCGCAATACCTTTTATGATGAATCTATTCGATATGCCCAGTTAGGCATCGATATACTGCTCGAAAATGAGGGTAATCCCCAGCGCTTGGCCAATTTTTACAATGCGCAAGCAATCGCCTACTACGAAAAAAGAGATTATGAACATGCGCTTGATCTACACAATAGAGCGCTGCAAATCAAACTAGAACACAACGACCCCATTAGTATCACTGTGGCCAAGTCCTACAATAATATGGGGATCATTTTTCGGGAATTAGGGCAGTTTGAAGAGGCATTAGCTAACTATCAAAAATCTCTGGACATCAAAAAAGCAATCCATCAAGGTCCGCATCCTCATGTCGCTGCGACGCTCAATAATATGGCCATCTTGTATGAGGATTTGGAGGACTATGATCGCTCCTTGGCATTGTTGGAGGAAGCCTTGGAGATCGAGCGACTAATCTTTGGAGAGGAAAGCTATGAAACCGCCGATAAATACGGCGTATTGGCGACCATTTTTACGCGCATGCATAGCTATGAAGAGGCGCTTACGTACAACCGCAAAGCTTTTCGTATATGGGAAAAGGGTTTAATCCATAATCATGCTTATCTCGCTCGGGCTACAGGACAGTTTGGGCAAATTTTTCTCGAACAGGGAGTATTGGACTCGGCCCTATATTATTTCCACAAGCAAATCCGTATGCTGGTGCCCTCGTTCCATGAAATGGATCCACATCAAAACCCAGCGGATGATCAACTCAATACCATAAGTGATCTGAGTAATGCTTTTGAAGGCAAAGCAAAAGCCCTGTTTGCCCAAGGGCAGAAATCAGAGGATAAACAAGTCCTCCTCGCCGCCCTGCAAGCCTACGAAAAAGCCGCTGCGGTCATCGAATTGACGGCAGAAGGCTACATCGGGGAAAGTTCCAAACAGCATTTATCTGAAAATTCTCGTCCCATCTTTGAAGGAGCGATTGAGCTTTGCTATGCCCTTTGGGAGCGCTATGCCGATCCTACTTATATCGAGCAGGCTTTCCGCTTCGCGGAACGCAATAAAGCCACCGTCCTACGGGCGAGTATGCAAGCCAAAAAAGCTATCCAGTATGCTGGTATACCTGAGAGTATTCTCGCCCAAGAGGAAGCCCTCAAGTCGGAAATTGAAAACCTTTCTCTCGAAAACTTTCAACTAGCAGAGGAAGGTCAAACGGATTCTTTGCAAAAAGTGCAAAAGGACCTTTTTGAAGCCAAGCAAGCTTACATAGCTCTCATGACTCAATTAGAGGAGGATTATCCGCTCTACTTCGAACTTAAATACCAGCAAGAGAGAAGTTCATTGACGGAGATTCAAAAGTACCTTGCGGAGCAACCTGCGCACTTGCTGGCCTTTTTTGTTGGAGAGCACGCTATCTATACTTTTTCGATTACCCCAGAGGAGATTAGCTGGCATCGAAATCAGACTAGCACTGAATTGGATGACGCAATAAGCCAACTGACTGCCTTTTTATATGACAATCAGGCTGCCAGGGAAAAGGCCTTTGATCTTGAGCTTTTTCAAGCCTTTGCCCAAAATAGTCACCGAGTCTATCGTCAGCTCATCGCCCAAATCGGGATTGAGGCAGGAGAGAATTTAGTGATCATTCCCGACGGTCAACTTCATCAGATTCCCTTTGAGATATTACTGAGCGAAGCACCGCAAGACGTCAATAAAGTAAGCTATCAGGACTTAGCCTACCTTCTCAAAAATCATCCGATACGCACGGTTTATTCAGCGCATTTAATGCTTTCGGATAATCCCTCACCTACTAGAAATACTGCGGGTTTGTTGGCCTTTGCTCCTGCTTATGAGTCGCCTTCGGAGGAACTGTTTAGCAGCCGAGCGGGCTTTTCGGAATTAAAGTTTAGCGCTAAGGAAGCACAACTCATCGCAGAGATGACAGGAGGAGATGCGTTCTTCGGAGAAGAAGCTAACGAAGCAAAATTCCGGGCGATTGCCAACGACTATAAGGTGATACACCTTGCCATGCACGCTTTTACCGAAGAAGAGAACCCCCTCTATTCTGGCCTCCTGATGCAAGAAAAACCTGACAGTTTATATGACAATGTATTGCACGCAGCAGAATTGTACAATCTTGAAATCAATGCCGATCTGGCGATTTTGAGTGCCTGTAATACGGGCCAAGGCAAATTGGTCCAAGGGGAAGGGGTGATGAGTTTAGCTCGGGCTTTTAGACAGGCAGGTTGCCCCAATATCGTGATGAGTCTGTGGCAAGTGGACGATGAGGCTACCCAGCAAATTATGCAGACTTTTTATCAGGAGCTACAAAAGGGGCAAGGCAAAGACAAAGCCCTGCAAATAGCAAAGCTCTCTTATCTTGATAAGCGGCGCAATGTGCATCCGCATTTTTGGTCAGCCTTCGTGCTGATGGGGGATGCTGAGGCGGTAGACTTTGATGGCTCCTTTCCCTTCTCTCCTTTTTTATTGACCGGATTTCTCCTCTTTGTGGGAGCTTTTGGTTTTTTTCGCCTGCGGCGGAACGCTCCTCTCTAGCATTTACTGACAGCTAATCCGGACCAAACGATCATAAAAGGCAATCATGCGGAGATAGTTTTCAACGCTAAGGCGCTCGTTTTTGCCGTGGATGCGAGTGAGGTCCTGAGAAGTTACAAACATAGGAGAGTAGCGATAAACTTGCTCGCTCAGTCCAGTGTAATATCGGGCATCAGTCGCTCCGACCGAAAGATTGGGGATCACCACAGATTCGGGCATGATTTCGCCGATCGTCTGTTGGATCATTTTGAAACCAAAGGCGTCCGTAGGGGATACCGGCGAAGCTTCCGCATAAATGCTCGCGCCATAAGGCTCTACGGATACGCGTTCATCGGAGATGATTTCCTTGACATAAGTGATCACGGATTCCATATCATCGCCGGGCATTAATCGAAAATTGATTTGAGCCTCGGCCTCTGTTGGTAGCACATTATCCTTGACGCCTCCCTTGATCATGGTAGGAGCGGTGGTGGTGCGGATAGTCGCGTTTGTTTTGGGATCAGCAGAGAGTTGGGCTTCGACTACGCCATTAAATAGCCAGCGATTGGCAAAGACCATCTTAGTCGCAAAAGCCATTTCAGGGCCGAGATAATCAAACATTTGCTGGCTAAGTGGATCTTGCAGACGAGAGGGCAGGGGATTTTCGCTTAAGCGAACGATCGCATTACTAAGCACACTTACGGCGGTCTCTTTGGCTGGCATAGAGGAGTGCCCGCCATCAGCGATATTGGCTCTCAAAGTGAGACTGAGATATCCCTTCTCCGCTACCCCAACGACAGAGAGAGGCTTTTCTAAGCCCGACATCGCATTTTGGATGCTCATGCCTCCTTCGTCAAGTACATAAGCTAATTTAACGCCTCGTTCCTCTAGCATTTTGGACATCGTGCCAGCCCCTCTTTTGCCGCTAACTTCTTCGTCATGGCCAAAGGCAAAATACATCCCGCGTTTGGGTTGAAATCCCTCTTTGAGCAAACGCTCAGCGGTTTCTAGTAAACCGATCACAGTCATTTTGTCGTCCATAGTTCCGCGCCCCCAAATGATTCCATCTTCGATCAGGCCACTATAGGGCCCTTGCTCCCAGTCTGGGAGACTGGCTTCTTCAACTGGCACCACATCATAATGCCCCATCAGCATAATCGGGTCGAGGGAGGGATCCGTTCCACGCCAGTGGTAGAGCAAACTATAATCATTGACCAACTCTCGCTCCAGCAATGAATCTACCAG
>CAZHOC010000190.1:4938-6836 GCA_964534295.1 uncultured Bacteroidia bacterium
TAGTCAACAAAGGCCACAAAAGCTGGCGTATCTATCCGCGTACTTGTCCAAGAATTTGTCGGTATGCGTATCGCCTGAGCTAAGCGTTCGGCGGCAGCCATATCTCCTAAACGAGGCTCCACCGGACTGATCGCGATTTGCTTAGAAGAGAATAAGAAGGTTTTGACCAATAGGGTAGCGACCAGCAATACTAATAGGATGCCGATAAAGGCGAAAATGCGCTTGAGTAGTTTTTTCATTTTTCTATTTTTCATCTGGTCCTTTTGCATCGCCCAAAAGGACCCAAAACGCTAGTCCGCCACAATCCAGCCGCACCATCCTCCCCCTTTCCCTAGTGGCGGACAGGGCCATCGCCTCTTAATATTTCCAGCCCAATTCACAGGCCTTCCCAAGAGCTATCGGGATTGTTGCTCTTTTTGCGAAAAAGGGCAAAGGGACTTGCAATGACAAAAGCCTAAGTCAAAAACAAAGTTACAAACTAGCAGTCAGTATTATTTACATCTATTGCAATCCTTTTTATATGGTAGTCGATGTTTAAACATTGGATATTTGTATTGTACTCAAAATTAATAATCACAATCTCATGGATACTCGAAACTTTATCAAAGGCTTACATCACGTTACAGCTACGGTCAATGACGCTCAGGAAGACTTTGATTTCTATACAAAACTGCTCGGTCTACGACTTGTCAAGAAGACCGTCAACTTTGACAACAACCAGGTTTATCACTTTTACTATGGTACTGAAGTGGGTACTCCCGGGACCATCATGACGACTTTTCCTTACAAAGGGCATGGTGTCAGAGAGGGAGTCATTGGGACGGGTCAGGTTTCTATTACGGCTTTTTCCGTGCCGGAGAACGCTTTAGACTTTTGGCGCCAGCGCCTTGAGCAAAACGATATAGCGTTCCGCGAAGCGGTAAAATTTGGCAACACTGTCCTCCAATTTGACGACCCTTCTGGCCTACATCTAGAGATCGTTGCTAATAATGAGGATGAGCGTGCCCCTTGGCCGACTGATGAAGTCCCTAGCGAATACGGCATCCAAGGTTTCTTCAATGCGACTATGCTCATTGCTGATCCTCAACCGACCATTGACTTTTTGATCAATGAAATGGGCTTCGAGCAAGGAACAAAAGAAGGAGATACTACCCGCTTCGTGATACAAGGTGGTGGGGCTAGTAAATACCTCGATCTGCAAGCAGATCCCAATGGCGTCAGAGGACTCAATGGCCTCGGTACTGTACACCATGTCGCTCTACGAATTGAAACCGATGAGGAACAAGTACGCCTTCGCGAACGCTTATTGGAGCTTGGCTTAAGAGTTACCGATATCAAGGATCGTAAATACTTCCATTCGATCTATTTCCGCATCCCTGGTGGCGTATTGTTTGAAGTGGCGACTATCCCTCCTGGCTTTACAGTAGACGAAACTAAAGAAGAACTGGGGCTCGATCTGAAACTCCCTGCTTGGGAAGAACCTCAGCGTGCCCAGATTGAATCCGTTTTACCTCAAGTACAATAATCATGTCAAACCAACTCATAAAAGGCCTACACCACGTAACGGCGATGGCCAGTAGTCCGCAGAAAAACGTCGACTTTTACGTCGGTGTCCTCGGGCTGCGTCTCGTCAAAAAGACCATTAACTTCGACGCGCCGGATGTTTATCACCTCTATTATGGGGACGAAAGCGGTAATCCCGGCAGTATCATGACCTTCTTTCCCTTCCACAATATCCAGCCAGGAGCGCATGGAGTTGGGCAGGCTACGACTACGACCTTTTCTATTCCGATGAACTCCGTGGATTATTGGACCAAGCGCTTGGAGCAATTTGGTATCAAATATAAAGAGCCTCAAGTACGCTTCAACGAGGTAGCTATCTACTTCGAGGATTGGGA
>CAZHOC010000190.1:6847-7960 GCA_964534295.1 uncultured Bacteroidia bacterium
GCCAACGATAGAGATGATCGGCAGCCATTTACTTATGGGCATATTCCTTTGGAGCATTCTATTAGAGGTTTCTACTCCGTAGAACTCTGGGAAAACACCTACGAGCGGACGGAAGCCATGTTGGTCAATCATTTGGATCATCACTTTGTGACGGAAGCTGGCCCAAGGAGACGTTATTCGACAGATCCTTTAGGTAAGCCCGGTCAAATCGTAGATGTGCTCTGGAATGCTCAGACTCGTTCTGGCGTCGGCGGTAGTGGTACCGTACATCACATTGCTTTTGATACTCCTTCGGACAACGCTCAGTTGAGTGTGAGGGAGAAGCTATTGCAAGCAGGTGCTTATCCTACCGACGTATTGGATCGTCAATACTTCCATTCGATCTATTTCCGGGAGCCAGGTGGAGTACTTTTTGAAGTTGCCACCACCCCTCCAGGCTTTACCTTTGATGAAGATGTCGCTCACTTGGGTGAAGGGCTTAAGCTTCCCCCTTGGGTTGAAAGCCGTCGTGAATACATCGAATCTCTCTTAGAACCTATCACTTTAAACATCGAAAAGTATGCATCGCCATCATAAAAACTATAGCCATCAAGGCAAGCCATTGGCTGAGGCCGAAAAGGTGATGATCATGACGCATGGTCGGGGTGATACCGCCGAAGGCATCTTAGAGCTAGGGCAATATCTCAATGTCAAGGACTTTGCTCTCTTGGCCCCACAAGCCACCGCCAACACCTGGTATCCATACAGCTTCATGGCTCCAGTGGTCAACAACGAACCGGGTTTATCGACTGGATTGGGCGTACTCAAGCAGATTGTGGAGGATGTCTTAGCGGCTGGCGTGAAGCATGAGAATATTTACTTCCTCGGCTTCTCACAAGGCGCTTGCCTTACCTCTGAGTTTTTGGCTCGCAATGCCAATCGTTATGGAGGCGCATTTATCCTTAGTGGCGGCGTGATTGGGCCAGAGATTGATCGCTCTAACTATGCCGGAGACTTTGGCGGAACGCCGATCTTGATAGGCTGTAGTGATGTAGATCATCATATCCCTTTACAGCGTGTCAAGGATAGCACTGCGATTTTTACGGAGATGGGGGCTGTGGTCAACGAACGAAT